>JBEGTE010000033.1:0-7780 GCA_041179605.1 Actinomycetota bacterium
ATTCCACAAGAATCGAAATGTTGGGGGCTTAGCTCAATTGGTAGAGCGCCTGCTTTGCAAGCAGGAGGTCAGGGGTTCGATTCCCCTAGCCTCCACCCAGTAAAAGGCTCCGTGACGAAAGTCGCGGGGCCTTTTGAGTGCACGATCGCATCAGGTCACCCTAGACTTTAGGCGTGAACGACACGAAGCACCGCCGCGCTGCGCAAGGCTTCAGCCGAACACTAGAGAGGTGGGGAGAGTCGATCACGTCCGCCGTCGGAACAATGTGGACGGCAATCGCTTTCGCACTACTCGCGCTGATTTCGCTACCCGGTGCACTCGCTTCCGGCGATCCAGTCGTTATCGTGGCGTGGGTTGCGCAGACGTTCCTGCAGTTGGTTCTCTTGCCGATCATCATGGTGGGTCAGAACGTGCAAGGCCGTCGCACGGAGAAGCGCGACGAAGAAACTCACTCGGCGGTCATGGCGGCACACCGCGAGACGCAAGAAATTTTGCGCGAACTGCACGCGCGAAACACGAAGTAAGCCATTTTGTGAACCGCCGCATCGTTCTACTATTCGCCGCTGTCGGAATTGTCTGGGGAATTCCCTATTTCTTCATCGCCATTGCGGGACAAAGCTTTTCGACAGTCACTCTCGTGTGGATGCGCGTTCTCATTGGAGCAATCGTGTTGTTGCCAATCGCCATCAAACGCGGAATTCTCCGTGAAACACTGAGGAATTGGCCGTGGGTGCTTTTCTTCGCCGTCGTCGAGATGGTTGGGCCGTGGTACTTCATTACGGAAGCAGAGCGGCACGTCCCCACCAGCCTGGTCGGGCTCATGATGACGACAATCCCTTTCATCTCTGCCGCGATCATGGGCGTTTTCCTCGGTGACAAAGCTGCTGGTCATCCCGTCACGATTGTTGGTCTCATCGTCGGGTTTACCGGAGTCCTCTCTCTGATCGGCATTGATGCACTGACGGGACACATTGAACTCGGTCCGACCCTCTTGCTGGTTCTCACGGCGGTTTGCTACGCGGTCGCGCCAATCGTGGCGAATCGAAAGATGCCGAACGTTCCGACCCTGGGAATTACCGCGGTCTCACTGGCGATGGTGACGGTCATCTATACGCCGTTTGTGTTCACGACCCTCCCGACGGACATCGCGGCTGGTCCGACCGTCGAATCGTGGATATCCATTGTGATTCTGGGCGTCGCGTGCTCAGCAATTGCGTTTTTGTTGTACTTCCAGTTGATCCGAGAGGTTGGACCGCGCCGATCGACTCTCATCACCTATCTCAACCTCTTTGTAGCGACGATTCTCGGAGTCTTGTTCCTGGCTGAACCAATCACGCCGGGAATCGTGGTGGGGTTGCCGCTCATCGTCATCGGTTCGTACCTCGCCGGTCGCGACCGCGAGCCGTTTGTCCGTAAGAAGAACAGAGTCGCACTGTGACGTTCAGTACGCGCATTCCGACCGACGCCGATATCGATGAGCTTCGACTTCTCATCGATGCTCAAGAGGGGAACCTTGATCCCCAACACAAACCCGCCAGCCCTTCGTGGCCCGCAGATCTTCTGGACGGCTTCGTCGACACCCCACGCAATCAGGTGTGGACAGACCACGCCGGAAAGATTGTGGCGTGGGCGAGTGTGCAGGTTGACGAACACCGCAAACGACTCGACATCGAATTGTTTCGCGTTCCCGGCTTTCCCCAGCCGGACGCTCTATGGGCGTGGGTTTTGACCGTCGCGGAAACGGAATTCCCCGGCTGGATTGTGTGGCCGACAATCAACTATCTCGATGACGAGATGGCCACGGTTCTTAGTGCCACGGGTTTTGGCCTGATTCGCCGGTTTTACTTGTTGACGCGACCTCTCGAGAATGAATGCTTTCCCGAACTGCCAGAAGGTGTCACGATCGAGGTGATGCGTGGCGCAGACGATTTTGCCGAGTGGCACGCTGCCCATCAGGATTCGTTTTCGAACCACTTCGCGTTTTCTCCACGGCCGGCGGAAAAGTGGCTCGCCATCTATCTCGGGGCCGATTCAGCAGACCCCGACGGTCGGTTTCTGTTGCGCGTGAACGGCCGCGTCGCAGGCTTCGTCGCCTGCAACAACGACAACGCGCACGAGAACGGCGGCTACGTCGACCTTCTTGGAGTTCGACAGGAGTTCCACCGTCGCGGGTTTGGTGAACTGTTATTGCGATGGGCCTTTGCCTATTGTGCTGGTCGCGGTTTTACCGACGTAGATTTGTCCGTCGACACGGGGAACGACTCCGGCGCACTAGCCCTCTATGAACGTGTTGGATTCACGGTGATGAGTGAGTTCCACTTGTACGCTCGGGATTAGGGCTGAACCTCTCGCCGAACCAGTGCACGAGCCAGTTGTGTCCAGCGCGGCCGTCGGATGATGTAAAACAGTTTCACCAATATCCACAAAGCGGGTGTGAGCACACCCCCGTCAAATGTCACACGGTCGTGAATTCGGCAGGAGTCTTTGCTGACGGACGTCACGGTAATTCGATGATTCCAACTGCGGATCGGACCACCGTGCTCCCGTGTCGAGAATTCGTGCTCAGAGTCATCGAGTCGTTCGAACGTGAGCGAGTGGCGAGACATCGGCAGGAATCCGAGGAGGAACATCCACCCGATTACCGTCTCTCCCTGTTGCCAGCGGTCGAAGCGCGTTGCAACGACTGGCCAGCGCACTAGTCCCCTCGAAACAAAGCGGAATCCGATGGGTGACACGACTGCGGACCAGACAAGCGGTGCGGGAGCCGGAAGGTCACACGACAACGAAACGGTAGGCATGAACTCACCCTAGATTGAGAATGAAAGATTCGTGACCCAGAAGACATAAACACACTAGAGGGAGGTGCGATGAGCCCGGAGGACTTCAGCGAGCGATATTCGACGTTCGTCACACCGATCTCGCGCTTCGTTGCTCGACGAGTTGACCGCGACGATGTGGAAGACGTCGTGTTGACGGTGTTGGAAGTTGCGTGGCACAACCACCACAAGGTCACCGACGGTGAGGAGTTGCCGTGGCTCTATCGGATCGCGTCGAATGTCATCGCCAATCATCGGCGAAAGGTGGCACGGCACGCCAGGCTCATCGCCAGCCTTGTTGTGCGGGATCCGTCACCGTCCGCCGAATCAATCGCCGTGGCCGATGTTGCACTTGCCGCCGCGTGGGGGCAACTGTCACCCACTCACCGGGAGGTGCTTGCCCTCACGGCGATCGACGGACTGACTGTCAGGGACGCGGCAACCGTTCTTGGCGTCACCGCAAATGCCGTCAGTGTGCGGCTGACCAGAGCTAGAGAGCAACTCGCACAATTTCTTGACGAACAAGCCTGAAAGATTCACCCGAGAGCGGACATAAACACGATATGAATGACAACAACCTTGACGCACGACTTCGAGCCGCGTCTGACGCCGAACCCGTTTCGTTTGACGATTCGATGGCGCACCGCGCAACGAGCTCACGCCGCCGACCTTTGGCACGACTGTTGTACACCACTACTCCGGCATCGAGACGGTCCGTCGGCGGTGCACTCGCGGCCGTGGCAGTCACCGCTCTTGCACTTCCCGCCGTGTTTCCCGCTCAATCACCGTTGTTCTCGTTGGCATCCGCCGGCGGACAGACGATGAACTCGATGAACTCGGATATGGCGGCACCGGAATCGAAAATGTCGATGATGCCCTTCATCCAGTACAACTACCTCGCAGACCCGGAACTGTCGCGCACGGCGGGGTCGGGGATGGTTTATCGGTTCGAACTGGAGGGAGAACCGAGGTCGCGAGCGGAAGAAATCGCGGCTGAGTTGGGGCTCAATGAGACCGCAACCAAATCGACATACTTTGACCCCGCTTTCCCGTCCTGGGTTGTCGGACCCGAGGACGGATCGGCGCCCAGCGTTTCGCTGTACTGGTCGGGCACGGGGTCCTGGTGGTACAACAACCCAGCGGCATATCCGCTTCAGGAGTGCACAGACCCGGGGCAACCGGGTGACGTGGTCGGTGACGAGAATTCGGAGTTGTGCGCCGAATATGCCGCCCCCACCTCGGGGCTGAACCCGACAGAAGGGGAAGCGTCGGCAATCGCCGAAGAACTTTTCGAGCGACTGGGGTTCGACGGCGACCCTGCTGAGTTCACCGTTTATCGCGACGTGTGGGGAACGACGGTGAGCGCGTCGGAGGAAGTCGATGGCAACCGCGTTGCCGTCGAATGGTCCATCAATTGGAGCGGTAACGGTGAAATTGCGTTTGTGTCGGGCCACTCGGCAACAGCGGTTGAAGCGGGAACATTCGCGACAGTCTCAGCCGCGGATGCGGTCGATCGCCTCAACGATTGGCGCTGGTTCGGCGCTGCTCCGATGGACGGCGTGCCGTGGATGTCTGCACGTGCCTATGACGCTGTCGACAGCGGCGAGCCACTTCGGACGGAGAGCGTTGACGCAGAGCCTTCCCCGACGGAGAGTGTTGAGCCGGGACTTGAGCCGGAGCCACTTCCGACGGAGAGTGTCGACCCGGGACTTGAACCAGAGCCACTTCCGACGGAGAGTGTTGAGCCGGGACTTGAGCCGGAGCCCACTCCTACTGTGATGGACATGATTATCTCTGTCGCGAAACCGCAGTTACTGATGGTGTGGGACAACAACGGCGGCGCGTGGTTGGTTCCCGGGTTTGTGATGCAGGGCAGCGAGGGATGGCCTCTCGCTGTGATCTCACTCATCGAAGGAGTCATCGAATTGCCCGACCCGATGCCCATCGAGCCAGCGATCGTCGACTAGTCGGGAAGCGGAAAAGTCACCGACGCAATCACGCCGCTGTCTCGTGAGCGGGGTGCGAGCGACACCGAAGCCCCGCCCAACTCAGCGAGGTGCTTGACGATTGCCAAACCAAGCCCGGTCCCTTCGCTGGTGGAGTCGGCTCGCCAGAAGCGGTCGAACGCGCGTTCACACTGTTCCGTGGACAGCCCTGATCCAGCGTCAATCACCTCCACCGTGACGCCATCACGTTGATTGAGGACTCGGACGAGAACCGCTGTGCCCGAGGGACTGTGAGCAATCGCGTTGTCGATGTAATTGTCGATGATTTGCTCCGGCGCAGATGGAATCGCGCGAACCAATGCGGAATCCACACCATCAAACGCCATGGTAATTCCGCGTTCCTCGGCGAGTGCACGCCACGATTCGACCCGCTCACGTGCAATCACGGCAACGTCCATGGTTGCGACAGTTGACGCCCCGCCCTCGGAGCGAGCGATTGCCAGCAGCCCCTCGACGATGTCGTTCAGACGACCGACTTCCGCCTCAGCATCGGCGATTCGTTCGCGCGCGACCGCCGATGTTTTGGGAAGAGCCTCGCGTGCGCGTTCAAGCCTCAGCAGCAGCGCGGTCAGGGGGGTGCGAAGTTGATGCGAGGCATCCGATGCGAACGCTCGCTGCTGACGGATCAACCCTTCGAGCTTGTCCGCCATGGAGTTGAACGCACTAGTCAGCGTCGCGAGTTCATTAGTGCCGTGCACCTCGGGAAGCCTCGCGGAGAAGTCGCCGGCGGCTAACGCGTTGGTTTGACTCTCGATCCGTTTGAGGGGTCGGATGACGACGCCGGACAAGTACCACGACAGCAGAAGCGAAAGCGCGACCGCGGCACCGGCAACCCACCAGTGGAACTGCGTTTGAGCGGCGACGGCCTCGTCGATTCCGCCGTGGGGGAAGCTCAGCCGGACAGTCCCGTAGATGTTTGATCCGCTGATTACAGGGACTGCTACATAGACGAGGTTCGACTGCAGAGTGTCGGACCAGCGTTCGCCCGACGAGACATTCCCCGTCAGCGCGGCAGCAATTTCGGGGCGGTTAGTGAAGTCCTCTCCGATTTCCAATTCGGCTGGGCTGCTGGTGAGCACCGCGAGACCCTTGGCGTCAGTGACGATGACCTCCGTGTTTTTGGACGTCGCATATTTGCTGATCAGATTGGTCAGCGTCGTTTTTGCCGAATCAAGCGGCGCGGGATCCGACAACATGTCCTCAACCCGTCCGCCAAGCACGAACGCGTCGCGCTCAAATTCGGTGATGACCTTGCGTTGTTCAGTGTTGACGACATAGTCATAGGTGATGTAACCCTGACCGAGAGCGATGGTGACGCCGAGCCCGACAAGAGACGCTGCGAAGAGCTTCCTCATCGCACCACCTTGAGGGCAAATCCGACTCCGCGCACGGACTCGATCCATTCTGAATCACCGAGCTTCTTGCGAATCGAGGCGACGTGGGCGTCCAAGGTCTTCGTTGTGCCATACCAAGTGGTTTGCCAGACATCTCGAAGAATGTCCGAGCGCCGGAAAACCGTTCCGGGCTCGTGCGCGAGGTATTCGAGCAGATCAAACTCTTTGGGCGTAAAAGCAATGTCGACGCCGCCCAGTGAAACCGTGCGCGTCTTCGAGTCGAGAACGAGTGAGCCGACGGTGAAGTGCGTGATTGGCGCCGAGGTGCCGAGAGCACGGCGCATCACCGCGTGGATCCGCGCGATCAGTTCCTTGATCCCGAACGGTTTGACCAAGTAGTCGTCGGCCCCCAGCTCAAGGACGTCCACTCGATCCATCTCTGTCTCGCGCGCACTGGCGACGATGATTGGCACATGTGAGAACGCGCGAATTTGTCGACACACTTCGGTGCCGTCAATGTCGGGAAGCCCGAGGTCGAGGATCACCGTTGTGATTCCACCACGTTTCACCTTGGAAATTGCTTCGTTTCCCGAAACGACGTGGTCAACGGCATACCCGTTGTCACGTAATCCATCGAGGAGCGCGTCCGCGATGGCGCGGTCATCTTCGACAAGCAAAATCGTCATGGTACGACTGTGCCACGAATGTTTGAACAATGAGCAAGGTATGTGAAATAGGTGAGGGAATCTTTGACGTTTCTTGGACAAAGCCCGTTGTGAGGCACCGTTCCCGATTGACACACTGAGGATATGAACATCCAGGTACCCCTCCTCATTGCAGGAATCACCGCAACTACCGGCGTCGGCATCGGAACCATTGCAGCCAACACCGGAGCAATCTCCATCAGTGACTTGTCTGCCTTGACGAGCGATGTGACAACAGCGGATGACATGCAGACGCCGATTGATGTGCTCGTGCCTGTTCTCGGAGACGCCACAATTCCTTCACCGACTGCTACCGCTGGCGACGCGCAGGCTGAATCGGGCGGTAACGCAGCGAGCGGATCGTCCGGAACGAATCGACCCAACTCGAGTGGCTCGACGTCCGCATCCACTCCGTCGACCCCTTCCACTCCGTCGGACGGAACGAGTTCGGGCTCGGCGAGCGGCGGCGGTGACAGTGATGAGGACCACGACGAGGACCACGACGAAGATCACGATGAGAACCACGGCGAAGAACACGACGAAGAACACGATGAGGATGATGACTAACGATGTCGATTTTTATCGCTCCTAAGGCACGAGTTTTCACAACGGTTCTCACGGTTGCGGCTCTCGTTGGTGGCGTAGCCGCCATGGAAGCGCAGGCCGCCGAGGAGGCTCGAGTCGCTGCGGTTGAAGCCGCCAAGATCGCCCAAGCAGAGGCTGAAGCCAAGCTCGTCGCGGAAGCACAGGCTGCTGCCGAAGCTAAGGCGGCCGCTGATGCCGCTGCTGCAGCCGCAGCCCAAGCGGCCGCCGATGCCGCCGCCGCAAAGTCTTCGAGCTCGACTCGCGCAAAGTCGCCGACGAAGACGTCCGGTTCTTCGAGCTCGAGCTCTAGCTCGAGTTCGTCTACCGCTACGTCG
>JBEGTE010000034.1:0-7772 GCA_041179605.1 Actinomycetota bacterium
CGAGCCGAGAACCGACACGTGCGTGCGCCACGACGTGTCGACGGCTTCGAGTTCGTAGCAAACCAGACCGTACTCGACAGCGCTGGCACCGGCACAGCCGTAACCTTCGATGTGCATACCGAGCATCCCGAGGTCGCCCATCTCGCCGATGAGTTCGTCGCGCAGGCGTTGGATTTCGAAATCCTCATCGATCTGCGGTGCGATTCGCTCGAGTGAAAACTTTCGTGCCTTGTCACGCCATGCGAGTTCCTTGGCGCTGAACAGCGCGTCAAACCCCATAACCTCTTCTGTTTTTGAGAATCCGGACATGCTTACTCCTTTGTGCATCCGCATTTACTCTACTCTTACAGGATTTACCCAGTTGCAATTATCGTGCCGATCACCTTTGCAATTACCACAGAAATGTGCCCGTCCCGCGCGCTTGCCCGCACGCGCGAATCCCGGAGGCGTTGCTGAAATTGAGCGCGATTCGAGCTACTTGACCGAACCAGCCGTCAAACCGCGCACGAAGTAGCGCTGCAGTGCGAAGAAGACGATGATCGGCACGAGCAGGCTGATGAATGAACCGGCCGCAACGTTCTGCCATCCGTCACCGTATTGACCGAGCAGACGCAGAAGTCGGTAGGTCATGACGGGTTTGGAATCGACGAAGATAAACGCAATCAGATAGTCGTTCCAGACCCACAAAAACTGGAAGATGGCGAACGACGCGACCGCGGGAACCGACATCGGCATGACGAGTCGCCAGAAGATCTGCCACCACGATGCGCCATCGATGCGCGCGGCTTCGATAAGAGCGACCGGCAAGGTCATCATGTAGTTGCGCAGAATGTAGATAGCGAGCGGAAGGGCGAACGCAGAGTGGACCAGCCACGCGCCCGCAAAGTTACCCATCAGGCTCAGCCCGGTGGTCTCCTTGATGAAGCGGAGTCCACGAACGACAGGAACAAGTGCGGCCTGAAGCGGAATGACCATGAGCGCCACGATGGTCGCAAAGTAGATCTCGCGACCTTTGAACTCGAGGAAGGTGAACGCGTAAGCGGCCATCGACGCGATGAGCAGCGGAAGCACCGTGGCTGGCACCGTCACGACAATCGTGTTGATGAACGAACCAAACATGTCGTCAACCGACAACACCTTGGCGAACGCGTCCAGCGTCCACTCCTGGGTCATCGGGCTGGCGATTGCTTCCCACCACCCCGAGGTGTCGGCAGCGGTGCGGTCACGGAAAGCAGTGATAAGCAGACCGATGGTCGGGATTGACCAGATGCCGACGAGCAGAATCAGGAGCAGCGTGGTGCCAATCTTGAAATCGCGAATGCGCGCGAGAGTCTTGTTCATCGCATTGCCTCCTGACGGCGGAACGTAACGACCTGGATGATCATGAGCGGAACGATGAGGACGGTCAGGACCGCGACGATTGCGGATGCGCGACCGACGTTAGCGTTGAGGAAGTACTCCTGATAGAACTGGAAACCGAGCACCGAGGTGTCAAAAGTTCCACCCGTCATCGCGAGGACGATGTCGAAGATCTTCATGACACCGATGACAACGGTGATGAAGACCGACATGACCGTTCCCCAAATCTGCGGAAGAACAATTTTCCAGAAGAGTTGGATGTTTCCGGCTCCGTCAACTCGTGCAGCCTCAATGGTCTCTTCGGGGACACCCTTGATTGCGGCCGAAATCAGAACCATAGAGAATCCGGTCTGCAGCCAAATGATGATGATCATCAGCAGGAACGAGTTGAGTCGGAATTCAGAGATGAGCATCCATGGCTGAGGCTCTCCGCCGAACACCTTCACCAAAGCGTTGAGCAGTCCAATTTCGGGTCGCCCCGGCGGAACGTTGGCATAGAGGAAGCCCCAAATGGTCGCGGCGGAGACGAACGAAATCGACATCGGCATGAAGATGAGCGACTTGAAAACCTTTTCGCGAATCGGACCGACCTGGTTGGTCAGCGTTGCGACAAACAAACCAGACGCAACCGTGAGTGCCGGGACAAAGGCGATCCACAAGAAGTTGTTGAGAAGAACACTGAAGAACGTGGGGTCAGTGAACAGTTCGATGTAGTTTTCGAAACCGACCCATTTCTTTCCGCTCGAGTTCATGAACGAGTACACGAAGGTCATGATGAGCGGCACAAACAAAACGAGGATGAGCAAGGTCGCTGCGGGCAACAGATATGCCCAGGCGCGGACCTTCTTCTGGAGGGCGTCGGGGAGACGGTTGACGATCTGGTCAAGTCCCCAATAAACGCCGTACGAAGCGGCGATGCCGACGACAATCGACGCCAATCCGAACAGTATGTCTTGAATCATCGGTCAACTCCGTTGTAGGGATGAAGTGTTTGTGAGAATACTACGGGGGGAGCCATGACGACTCCCCCCGTAGTTTTACCTAGCTGGTTCCACTTCGAAGAAGCGGAGGGCGTGGCGATTTAGTACTTAGCCTGGATACGGCCAGCCGCGGTCGGCCAGTCGATCTTTCCAGCGATGTACTCGGTTCCAGCTGCCCAGAACTCGGCGTTGACCTCGGAAGGCATCTGGTCAGATGCGTCGAAGCCGAAGAACGCTGCGTTCGCCATCGTCTCACCAACCTTCTTGCCGAGGTCGTTCGGGTACAGCGAGGTGTCGAAGGTCGCGTGCGGCGAGACGAAGCTCGACTTGCCGGCCATGACCGTTCCAACCTTGTCCGAAGCAATGAAGTTCAGGACTGCTGCAACGTCAGCGTCGTAGTTGAAGACACCGAAGGTGTCGCCACCACCGAGAACACCAGCGCCAGCGCCGTCCGACGGAGCCGGGAGGGCGAAGACGTCTGCGTGGGTGTAGTCGTTAGCTGCGAGTTCAGCCTTGATTGCGTCGGGGAAGAAGTCCGTGATGAACGAACCCTGGCGGAGCATGAAGCACTGTCCAGCAGCCTTGCCACCGGTCTCGAAGAGAGGTGCAGTGTTGCCGAAGCCGTCGGTTGCCATCGAGACGCCGCCACCGTTGACGTTTCCGTCGGTGAGGAGGAGCTCGGAGACCTTTTCGACAGCCTTGGTGACCTCAGCCGAGTCGAAGGTTACTTCGCCAGTGATCCACTTTGCGTAGGTCTCGGGTCCGTTGTAGTCGAGGACGTACTGCTCGAGCCAGTCGGTGAACGGCCAACCAGTGGCTCCACCCGACTCGATACCGGCGCACCAGGGGTAACCCGAACCGTCAGTCTTGATCGTCTCGATCAGAGTGGTGAGTTCGTCGTCCGTGGTGGGAACGGTGTAGCCGTGCTCAGCGAATGCTGCGGGGTTGTAGAAGACGAGGGTCTTGACGTTTGCCGAAACGGGGAGGCCGTAGAGCTTTCCGTCGCCTGCAACTGCAAGAGTGTCCCATCCGGGAACGAGGGTCGACTTCGCAGCAGCGAGGTCGAATCCTGCGATTTCCTCGAGGGCAACAAGGTTTCCGGCGTCAGCCTGGTCCTTGAGTCCACCCGGCTGAGGCCACATTGCGATGTCGGGGGTCTCGCCAGCTTCGATCTTGACCTTGATGTCAGTGTCGAACGATGCGAGCGAGGTGAAGGTCACCTTGACGCCGCTGTCGGCCGACCATGCGTCGAGCTCTGCCTGGAACGCGGCAGCCTGAGCTTCGCCGTACGCACCGTAGATCGTGACCTCGCCATCACCTTCGGGTGCCGCGGGGGCACAACCGGTGAGAGCAAGACCAGTAGCAGCCACAGCAGCGGCGGCTACAGAAAAGCGAATCGCTTTCTTCATTGCTTGTCCTTTCACGTGGAGCAACCGCCAATTGGAACAGTTGCAGTTCTAAACCTAAACCCGACGGTCGTATTTACAACCGCACTTTGCACTCATTTTGATAACAGTTTGGAAACGCTTACATCCCCTATTTGTAAGGACATTATGCCTTTCCACCCTTCTCCGTTTTCAGCAACCTAGTCCCCGCAATCCCACCTTTCAGGCAACCAAAAGGCTGAATTCTCGCCGGCGGGCGCTGAAAGAATGTTTGGTTACCGAAAACGTGGACACGAGATGGTTCGGTTACGGAAAACGAAAAGCGGCGGCCGTGAACCTGATCGAACGAATTCGAACAGGCACCGAAGAACGAATTTTTGAGTGGATCTGAGGGGACTCGAACCCCTGACCCCCTGCATGCCATGCAGGTGCGCTACCAGCTGCGCCACAGACCCGTGTTGCCGTTTCGGGCAACTCGTTTAGGTTACTAGACGAGCGCCGTCTGGGCAAAACCGTCGATTATTCGGCGTGGGCGGGGAGGTCAAGTGGGACAACGGGGCAGTCGCGCCAGAGTCGTTCGAGCCCGTAGAACATTCGTTCTTCTTCATGGAAGATGTGGGCGACGACGTCTCCAAAGTCGAGGAGGATCCAGCGGCCGAGGTCACGGCCTTCTCGGCGAAGCGTCTTGCGGCCGGCCTGAATCGCCTGGTCCTCAATTTCGTCGGCGATGGCTTGTACGTTTCGCTCGTTGCGCCCGGTGATGAGGACGAACACGTCGATGATGGCGAGCGGCTCGGACACGTCGAGCGCGACGATGTCTTCCCCTTGCTTGGAGTCGGCGGCAACCGCGATTAGTTTCGCGAGTTCGATGGATTCGTTTTGTGCAGTCATGGTGTTAGATGATGTCCGTGAAGTAGGCGAGCAACCCGAGCGCCACGACGGCGATCCCGAGGAATGCGGCGAGACCGGCCGCGACGGCTGAACCGACTGATGGGATGCGTTTGCGCTCTTCCGAGACTGCGGGTTTTCCGATGATGGAGAGCGCCTCAGACGCGCGGCGAGGAATTCCGGGCTGATTGACGTCAACACCGGCGTCGATTGCCGGAGCAACGGGTTCTTCATCAGCGAGGGGCTCCAGGATGATCTGACCGGTGATGAGAATTTCGCCGGTGGGGTTGAGCGGCCCCGCAATATCGCCGGTGTGGTAACTGTCGACAACGAGCGTCTGGAGTGTCGGGCTCTGCATGACGCCGATGCCCGTCTCGTGGTTTTTGACCCACTCGTGTTCGTTGTCGGCCTCCATTTGGTCGCGCCAATCGCCTTCACGTGCCGGCGGAATTTCGGGCGAGGCCGCCGGGACTTCGATAACGGGTTCGGGAACGACGGGTTCGGGTTCTGCAGAGACGGGTTCGGGCTCGGTAGCGGGAGCGACAGTTTCTGACTCAGCCACGACGACTGGCTCGACCTCAGGCTCTGCGATTGTTTCGGGTGCAGTGTTGGCGGTGACAACTGCTTCCGGTTCCGGAACGACAACTGGCTCGGGAACAACGACTGGTTCAGGAACCGCAACCGGCTCAGGAACGGCGACCGGAGCGACCGAAACTGGCTCGACCGCGATCGGTTCAGGGGCGGAAGCGACGGGTTCGGGCGACGGAGCGACGGGGTCGACAACAATCGGGGCAATCGGGGCTGACGTGTTCGCCTGTTCGGCCTCGACATACGGAGCAACCGTCGGCGCCTCCGAGACGGGCAGTTCAACGTCCACGTTCATCGGCGTCGCAGTCGGTTCCGGTGTGACGCTCGGTGCGGTGATGATGTCATCAAAGCTGATGACTCGAGGTGCGGTCGTCGGTTCCGCGGTCGCCCACGCTGCGGCTATCGGGTCGGAGCTCGCGGGAACGGCCGCCGCCTCTGCTGCTTGCTGTGCAGCGAGAGCCTCGGCAACCCCGGTCAGGTCGCCCGTGAGGGCGCGCTCCTCCATCTTCTTAACTTCGTCATCGATGGCGGGAACTGAACCGCTTGGCCACTGCGGCATCGCAACGTCAAGATTGTCCGTGTTCGATATCGGGGTGACAGATCCGGTCGGCCACGCGCCGGGCGCGGGGTCGGTGTAGTTCTCATCAACCCCGACGACGACGTCGGCGGGCAGAGTCGGTACCGCACCGGTGTGCTGGCGCACTTCTTCCTCGATGTCGAGGATTCCCTTTTCCGCCTGGTCGAGCATTTCGGCAGTGAGCATCGGGATGACGCCAGTTTCGCGAGCGAGTCGGCGAAGGTCTTTGCGCGACGGGATTCCGCCGTGGGTCTCCCCCACTGCCGGCGGGGACGCGACGGCTGCGACATCCGCGAGTGGCGCGTCAATCAGGGATTGTTCGGCGACGTATTGTTCCGAATCACCGGTCAGCGAACGCTCCGCTTCGCGCCGTTGGCGTCGCGAGAGGAAAGGCTGTTCCGAATCCGTCATCTCATCCACGATACAACGCGTGTTTCGCAATGTACTGAACAACCCCGTCGGGAACGAGGTACCAGACGGGGGATCCCGACTTGACTCGGTTGCGGCAATCGGTTGACGAAATCGACAGCGCGGGGACCTCAAGTTGGCTGACGTGTTCTTGCGGGAGGTCCGCGACCGACAGAGTGTGACCGGGGCGAGTAACCGCGACGAAGTGGGCAAAGTCCCACGCCTGGTCGATGTCTTTCCACTCGAGAATTTGCGCGATGGCGTCAGCACCCGAGATGAAGAACAGGTCGTCGTTCGGGTACTGCTCGCGCAGGTCGCGAAGCGTGTCCACCGTGAAGGTTGGGCCGTCGCGGTCGATGTCGACTCGTGACACGGTGAACCGAGGATTCGACGCCGTCGCGATGACGGTCATCAGGTATCGGTGCTCTCCGGCCGAAACGTCACGCTTGTGGTACGGCTGACCGGTCGGAACGAAGATCACCTCGTCCAACGCAAAGTGGGTGGCTACCTCGCTGGCGGCGACGAGGTGTCCGTGGTGAATCGGGTCGAACGTGCCACCCATCACCCCGATTCGTCGTCGGGCCGCCGCTGCAGCCATGTGCAGGCCTAGTGGTGTGCGTTGTGATCAGTGTCGCGGCGAGCGTTGCGGTGCGCAACATCACGGTTCGCCAGCACAACGACAGCCAACGCGATGAATCCGAGGGCAAAAATGCCAGCCCAGACGGCGGGCGGGAAGAACAGCGGTGCGAGTTCTTCGGTTGCGCGGATGACGGTGTTCACGTGTATCTCCTCTGATCGAGTACTTCTAGACTACCTGCGCCACTGCCCGTTTCCACGCACAATCCACTTGGTGCTGGTCAGTTCGGGGAGACCCATCGGACCGCGCGCGTGTAGTTTTTGGGTGGAAATCCCCACCTCGGCACCGAACCCGAATTCGCCACCGTCCGTGAACCGCGTTGAAGCGTTGACCATGACGACGGCCGAGTCGACTTCGCCGAGGAACTTCTCGGCGTTCGCCATGTCGTTGGTGATGATCGAGTCGGTGTGGTGCGTCGAGTTCTGTCGGATGTGCTCGATTGCTTCGTCGAGTGAATCAACGACCTTGACGGCGACATCCATCGACAGGAATTCGTGACCGAAATCTTCTGCTGTCGCGGGGACAGTGCCGTCCACCAGCGCGGCGGTCGTGGAATCAGCGTGAACGGTCACACCAGAGTCACGCAATCGACCGACCACCCCTGGAATCAGTCGTTCGGCGGCGCCACTGTGGACGAGGAGCGTTTCGAGCGCGTTGCAGACTCCGACGCGCTGAGTTTTGGCGTTGTGCACGATGTCGGACGCCATGTCCAGGTCCGCTGTTTCGTCGAGGAAGATGTGGACGACACCGGCACCCGTTTCGATGACGGGAACACGGGAATCCGCGACGACGGTATTGATGAGGTTCGCACTGCCGCGCGGAACGAGAACGTCGACGTACCCGCGGGCGTTCATCAGTCGCTGCGCTCCCTCGCGACCGTAAGAGTCAATCGTCTGAACAACGGCGCGGGGCAACCCGACAGTTTCCAGAGCTTTCTGGATGACATCGAC
>JBEGTE010000035.1:0-7743 GCA_041179605.1 Actinomycetota bacterium
CAGGTCGGCAATCGCAGGATTCATCGGCAAGTACGAGCCGTGTGAACTAGTGCCGATGAGAGTGCCGAATTCGACGCCGTCCGTCTGGCCTGGCGTGGCGTGGTTCTCGATCACGACATTGCTGATGTGAGCGGGAAGATCCGTTTCAAGGGCGTGTCCCGAATTGATGAAACCGGCGACCTGGTGTCCCTGTGCTGATCCGACCAATTCACCCACGAGTCTCGTCGGACGCGGAATCGAGTTGCCAGACACAATTCTCGCGCCACCCGTTCGCGTGCCGTCCGACCAGTCGATTCGGTCACTGAGCAGGTGCAGTCCAGCACCAATCGCGAGCACGCCGGCTTCGCGGGCGAGTGCTCGCTCAATTGCGGTTCGAAGCGTCACGATTCGCTCGCCGACGAATCGCACCGAGTTGGATGAACCAGACCCGATTGCATAGATGTCGCCGTCGTTGGGGATTGAGTCTTCGCCGTCGACCAACGTGACCGTAACGTCGATTCCACGCCACTCGAGTCGTTTGCGAAGGGCGAGAACGTTTCCGGCGTCGCCGTAAAGGCCGAGTGTTTTCGGATAGAGGTGGACGATGTGAACCATTACTCGCCCTCGATTTCTTTGTATCCGAGTTCACGCCGAAGGTCCATCATCTGCTCGTAGTTCACAATCGCGGTTCGGTGTGCCTGTCGATTGGGGCGTGTGCTGTGCCCGAAAGCGTCGAACGCAGAATTGGGATTCGGGTCAACCGTGCCAACGGGAATCTCGGCGTATGCGAGCCGCGTTTCCCACTGCCACGCCTTCGTTCCCGTCACAACATCAACGTGGTCAATCGCCGACAGATCAATGTCGTAAATCCACGACGGGTCAGGAGTCCCTTCGTCGACCGCCAAATACAACGATTCCGGAGCTTCATTCAGCGCATCGAGGTTTGCCTGGAGGCTCGGGAAATTCTTCATCATGATGATTGTCAACGGCGCACCGAAGGCTTCTACCGATTCGCCTCGACCATAAACCGGCTTGAGGCGAGAAATTGCACGTGCGGCGGCGACTCCATCGAAAGAGTCTGCGCACAGAACCGAGGCAATCGACAATGCCGCTGCCGCGTCGACCGCATAGTGGACACCCGGTGACGGCAGAAGCACGTCAACAATTGAGCCCGACACTGCGATTGTTGACTCCGTTCCGCTTGCGTGTGTCACAGTGGCGATCGCGTCGCGCTTGTCTGAGGCGTTTGCGTATCCAACAGTCGCGTCATACACGCCGGCAGGTGCGGCGCTGTCGGCGATGTCGAATCCATAGACCGTGTGGCCGGACTCGGCGAGCTGGTTCCCAATCATGCGTGTGTTGTCGTCAGAGTCGTTGACGAACACACACGAGGCAGCGGCACCGATTTCGGTAACCATTCCCATTACGCGTTCGGGTTCAAAGAATCGGTTGAGCTGATCAACCTGAACATTGAGAAGAAGCGCGTGAGTGGGTTTGATGGTCTGAACCAGTTTCGGACCATACGCTTCGTCAAGCTCGAGGACGATTGCAGTCGCGTTCAACGTCCCGCGCAACGAGACTTCGGCCAACATCGACGAGGCGATCCCCTGCGGCAGGTTCCCGCCCGACGGGTTGGAGAATACGCGGTGTCCCTGCGCTTCGAGGGCGGCGACCGTCATTGAGGTCGTCGTCGATTTCCCGTTCGAACCGGTGATCACTACGACCGGGAAATCAGACTCGCGGGAGACTTTATCCATCACGTGGTGCAGGAAACGCGGCGCTACTTTGAGCGCAACCCAGCCGGGTAATGCGGAACCACCGCCGCGCAAACGCGTCAGTACCCGGACAAGGCGTCCGAGCACCACCGCGAGGACGATGCGCACGGTTTACTCGAGGAATTCGCGAATTGTTTGCGAACGCGACGGGTGGCGCAACTTCGCCATCGTCTTCGATTCGATTTGACGGATGCGCTCGCGCGTGACGCCGAAGGTTTCACCAATTTGGTCGAGAGTTTTCGGAATTCCGTCGCCAAGTCCGTAGCGCATTCGAATGACGCCCGATTCACGTTCGGACAACGAGTCGAGAACCGATTCCAGCGCAACGAGCAACATGCGGTTCGCGACGGCGTCGAGCGGAACGATCGCCTCGGTGTCCTCGATGAGGTCACCGAATTCCGAGTCACCATCTTCACCGAGCGGGGTGTGCAACGAAATCGGTTCGCGACCGTATTTCTGAACCTCGACGACTTTCTCCGGGGTCATGTCCAATTCGTGCGCGAGTTCTTCGGGGGTGGGTTCACGACCAAGATCCTGCAGCAACTGTCGCTGTACACGCGCCAACTTGTTGATGACTTCGACCATGTGGACAGGAATACGAATCGTTCGCGCCTGATCAGCCATCGCGCGAGTGATCGCCTGACGAATCCACCATGTTGCGTATGTTGAGAACTTGAAGCCCTTCGTGTAGTCGAACTTTTCGACCGCGCGAATCAGACCAAGGTTTCCCTCCTGGATGAGGTCGAGGAACTGCATGCCACGACCGGTGTAACGCTTTGCCAGCGAGACAACGAGTCGCAAGTTCGCTTCGAGCAGGTGACGCTTGGCGCGCTCACCGTCGTCGGCGATGATGCGCAGTTCGCGACCTTCCTTGGAATTTTCGCGGCGGGCGGGCGACAACTTGGCCCACTTTTCCTCCGCGAACAGTCCGGCCTCGATTCGCAGTGCGAGCGACACTTCTTGTTCCGCGTTGAGCAGTGCGACCTTACCGATTTGCTTGAGGTAGTCCTTGACCGGGTCAGCGGTGGCTCCGGTGATCATGTTCGAACTGGACTGAATCTCTTCGTCCGAGGCTGAGATGACGATTGCACCCGTCGGCAGCTGTTCCTGCATGACGGTCTTGACATCGTCAATCTCGTCGTCGGTGAGCTCTATAACTTCGTCTGCGGCAGGAACGTCGGTTTCAACCTCGGCAACGACGTCGTCTCCGACTGTCACAACAACGTCGAATTCCTCATCGTCCTCAATGTCTTCGACTGCTCCAGCGGCAGGCTTGGATGCCTTGCTGGTTGCGGTCGGTTTGACCTTCGGAGTCGCGGGGGTCTTTGCCGCTGGCTTGGCCGGCGCCTTGGACGTAGGGACCTTCGTTGCGGCAGTCTTTGCAGGAGCCTTCGCGGCAGGGGCCTTGGCAGGTGCCTTCGTTGCGGCAGTCTTGGCGGGAGCCTTCGCAGGTGCCTTCGCGGGTGCCTTCGCAGGTGCCTTGGCCGCAGCCGGCTTCGTTGCGGCCGGCTTGGCGGGAGCCTTGGTCGCTGCGGGCTTCGCTGCGGCAGACTTGGCGGGTGCCTTTGCCGGTGCCTTAGCGGCTACAGGCTTGGTGGCCGCAGTCTTAGACGCCACGGGCTTTGCGGCTGGAGTCTTGGCAGGCGCTTTCGCGGGTGCCTGTGCAGCAGGTGCTTTCGCTGGAGCGGCTGCAGGCTCGACAGCCTTGCGTCCAATTCCGAAGAAACCGCCTAAACCTTTGCGCTGCGAATCAGCCATGTACAAATCCTCTTTCGGGCAGTATGAAGCCCCGTGTCAAATCGGCGGGGCCATCGACTCGGGGTTGTGTAATCAGGGTAGCACGGACGACTACTCGTCCGTTGTGCCACGCAACCGCAGGAACCTCTCCAGCTCCGCACCGATCGAGTCGGCGCTCGGAATCTTCCCTTCGTCGTCAACGAACGGCGACGGAGGCGCATTTTCCGACATGTAGTTATCGTGGCGGGCCTCGAGGTTCGTCACCAGCTCACCGAGCTCGTCATTGGACGCAACCTGCTCGGCAATCTCAGTAAGGAATTCGCGACCGCTCTCTCTCAACGAATCGGAACGGAAAGTTATTCCCGTCATCGTCGTGATTGCATCCAGCACTCCGACCGTCGCCACGGGATATTCGGCGTCCGCAAGGTAATGCGGAACAAGCAGAACGGCCCCGGCAACCGGCGCGCCAATCTGACACAGCATGAACTCGACAAGGTGCACGAAGGTGCCGGGAACTTCGGTCGTCGGGCGCCAAATCGAATACGCCTCGATCAGCTCCTCGCGATTTCCACTCATCGTCATCGCCTGCGGACGCGTATGCGGCACCGGCATCGGAATCGAGTGGACCCACGAAGTCGAACTCACCTGAAACTGTTCGACGGCGCTAATGACGGCCTCCGCGGCTGACTCCCAGCGGTAGTCGGGTTCATAGCCGGAAAGCAGCAAGAATTGCGAACCGAGTTCGTCGGTGACGAGTCGCAGGACCAACTCCGGCGGTCGATATTCCGTCAGGTGAGTTCGCTCAAACGTAAATGTGGGACGACGTGCTCGATAGTCGAGCAGTTCGTCGTTGTCGAACGTCCACACGCGTTCGTGTTGAGTTGAGTCGAGTACATGCCGACTCGCGGACGCAACCGCTCGACCTGCGTCAATAAACCCCGTCAACAAGATGACGAGTGGGAGACCGTTCGGGACGTCGATTCCCTCGGTTCGAAAGACCAATCGTGACGCACTCACGACTCCATGCTACGGCGCTTGTGAGGGGCGTGGCTCTACGCTGGAAAAATGACCACTCTCGCTCACTCCCCCAAACTCATCTCCGCCGACACTCTCGCGGTGTTCGCGACGAAGGCCGCCGACGGCAAATGGATCACGCCGGCGACGGGGGCTCTCGACGAGGCAATTCGTGACGCCCTCGCTCGACTCAACTTCGAGCCCGGCGTCGACGCATCGACGACGTTCCCCGCACCGGAGTCGAGCGAGTTCCGCACCATCACGGTCGTCAGCGTGCCGGTGGACTCCGGAGTCGTTGATCCCCTTCGGTATGCGGCGGGTACCGCCGCTCGAGGCGTCCGCGGGACGCTCGCCGTCATGTTCCCCACCGATTCAGTCGAGGACGCCGAACAAGTGCTTGAAGGCGCCGCGCTCACCGCAATTCCGGTTTTCTCACGTAAGAGTGGTCACGTTCCCAAGGGCGTCAGCAAAATCACCGTCATCAGCAAACACAAGCCCGATCTCGCCGTAGTGAAGGAACGTGTTGACGCGGTCAAGGCGGTTCGCGACTTGGTGTCCGAGGTCCCCAACGTGCTGAGTCCCGCTGAACTCGCCGCTCGTGTCAGTGCGGGCGCAAAGGGAACGACTCTCTCTGTCGAGGTACTCGACGAGAAGAAGTTGAAGTCAGGTGGTTTTGGCGGAATTCTCGGGATTGGCGCTGGTTCGTCACGACCTCCACGCCTCGTCGTCCTTCGCCACAAGCCGCGCGGTGCTAAGGTGCATGTCGCGCTCGTTGGCAAGGGAATCACGTTCGATACCGGTGGTTTGTCGATCAAGCCGGCAGCGTCGATGATTGGCATGAAGTACGACATGACCGGCGCCGCCACGGTTTATGCCGTCGTGCGCGCGGCAGCGAAACTCAAACTGCCCATCGCCATCACAGCGTGGCTCTGCATCGCCGAGAACATGCCGAGCGGTACGGCGATTCGCCCGAACGACGTCGTCACGATTCGCGGCGGAAAGACCGTTGAAGTCACCAACACCGACGCCGAGGGTCGAGTCGTGCTCGCTGACGGACTCGTCGCGGCCAGCGAGGAAAACCCCGACCTCATCATCGACGTCGCAACGTTGACGGGCGCCGCTCGTACCGCGCTCGGCGATCGAATTGTCGGCGTTATGGGCGACACGGACATTGCCGCGAAACTCGGTTTCGCGGCGGCAGACGCTGGTGACGAGGTGTGGCACATGCCCCTCCCCGCTTACCTGCGACCGGTCCTCGCCACCGACATCGCGGACATCGCCAACGCCAAGATTGGTCACACCGCCGCGGGCATGCTCATCGGTGGAATCTTCCTCAAGGAGTTCGTGGGCACGCGCAAGGACGGTTCGATGATTCCGTGGGCTCACCTCGACATAGCCGGACCCGCCAACAACGGAGGTGGCGCGTACGGCTACACCCCCAAGGGAGCAACAGGAACGATGGTCCGAACCCTCATTCAGTTCCTCTCTGACCTGTCCACCAGCCCGAAGAAATAAGGAGTAGGCTTTTTCTCGGTCTGTAACGAGCGCCGCGCGACCCGCTGGGGCTCGAATTCCATTCACACATACAAGGAGTGTTGGTGTCCGACATCGCAGTTGATCTGGTTGTACTCGGTGGTGGAAGTGGCGGCTATTCGGCTGCACTTCGCGCAAGCCAGTTGGGAATGAGCGTTGCGCTCGTCGAGAAGGACAAGGTCGGCGGAACCTGTTTGCACGTCGGTTGCATCCCCACCAAGGCACTCCTCCACTCGGCCGAGATCGCGGACAACACGCGCGACGCAGCGAAGTTCGGAATCTCCGCGTCACTCCACGGTATTGACGTCGCCGGTGTCTCCGCTTACCGCCAGGGCATCATCGACTCGAAGTTCAAGGGGCTTCAAGGTCTCCTTAAGGCGCGTGGCATCCAGACAATTGACGGACACGGAACCCTCACATCGCCAAACACTGTGCAGGTCGGCGACACCACCATCACGGCGAAGAACGTCGTTCTTGCAACCGGCTCGTATTCGAAGACCATCCCCGGTCTCGAAATTGGCGGCCGCATCCTCACGTCTGAACAGGCACTCACTCTCGACTTCGTCCCACAGCGCGCCATCGTGCTTGGCGGCGGTGTCATCGGCGTTGAGTTCTCGTCTGTGTGGCGTTCGTGGGGTACGGACGTCACCATCATCGAAGGTCTCCCCCGCCTCGTTCCCAACGAAGACGAATCCGTCTCGAAACAGTTCGAGCGCGCATTCCGCAAGCGTGGAATCGAATTCAAGACGGGTGTCCGCTTCCAGTCGGCAACACAGGACGAACACGGTGTAACCGTCACCCTCGAAGGTGGCGAAACCATCACGGGTGACGTCCTCCTGGTCGCGATCGGTCGCGGCCCGTCCACCGCAAACTGCGGCTACGAGAACGTCGGCGTCACCATGGACCGCGGATTCGTACTCACCAACGAGCGACTGCAGACCAACATCCCCGGCGTCTACGCGGTTGGCGACATCGTTCCCGGACTTCAACTCGCGCACCGCGGATACCAGCACGGAATTTTCGTCGCCGAAGAAATCGCGGGACTGAATCCCGTCGTCGTTTCCGATGTGAACATCCCCAAGGTCACATACTCTGAGCCAGAAATCGCGTCGGTCGGTCTGTCCGAGTCGAAGGCGAAGGAACAGTACGGCGACGCCCAGATTGCCGTCTACGACTACAACCTCGCCGGAAACGGAAAGAGCCACATCCTCGAGACCGCTGGTTCCGTCAAGGTTGTTCGCGTTGTCGACGGTCCCGTTGTTGGCGTTCACATGATTGGCGCCCGCGTCGGCGAACTCATCGGCGAAGCCCAAATGGTCGTCAACTGGGAAGCACATCCCGAGGACATCGCGCCCCACCTCCACGCGCACCCCACCCAGAACGAAGCACTTGGTGAAGCGTTCCTTGCCCTCGCGGGCAAGCCGCTTCACGCGATGTAAGAAACGATTCGAGGAGAACGAAGAATCATGAGCACGAACGTCAACCTTCCTGCACTCGGTGAGAGCGTCACCGAGGGAACCGTCACACGCTGGCTGAAGAAGGTCGGTGACACCGTCGCCGTCGACGAGCCGATCGTGGAAATTTCGACCGACAAGGTCGACACCGAGGTTCCGTCGCCCGTCGCCGGAGTCATTGAGGAAATCTTTGTCCAGGAGGACGAGATCATCGCCGTTGGCGCTCCGCTCGCCCGGGTCGGCGATGGTTC
>JBEGTE010000036.1:0-7683 GCA_041179605.1 Actinomycetota bacterium
ACCACACGCAACAGCTGGGTGATGATCGACGCCGTGATGTACGGCATGATTCCCAAGGCAAAAATGGAGAGTTGGAGGAGAGCGCCACCCGAGAACAGGTTGACGAGCTCGTAAATTCCGTTGGTTCCAGCGCTACCGGCCAAACATGTCTGAACGTTGGCGTAGTTGACGAAGGGAGCGGGGATGAACGATCCGAGGCGGAACAACACCACGATGAACAGCGTGAAGCCGAGCTTGCGACGAAGGTCGGGGGTGCTGAAGATGCGTCGAATTGCGCTAATCACTGAGCCTCCTGATTGTGACCGTCTGGCCACCGTTACTAACAGTAGTAGAAACGGGCCGAGCGAGTGCCCGGCCCGTTTCAATGACTACTTGATCGAACCGCCTGCGGCGACGATCTTCTGTTCGGCCGACTTTGACACCTTGTCCACCGAGACGGTGACCTTGACGCTGATGTCGCCGTTGCCGAGGACCTTGACCTTCTCGTTCTTGCGAACGGCGCCCTTGGCCACGAGGTCAGCGATGGTCACGTCGCCGCCCTTGGGGTAGAGCTCGGAGATGCGGTCGAGGTTGACAACCTGGTACTCCACGCGGAACGGGTTGGTGAACCCGCGCAGCTTGGGGGTACGCATGACGAAGTTGAGGTTTCCACCTTCGAGGCCGGAGCGAACCTGGTAACGAGCCTTCGTTCCCTTCGTTCCACGACCCGCGGTCTTACCCTTGGATCCCTCACCACGACCAACACGGGTGCGGTCCTTCTTCGAGCCGGGAGCGGGACGGAGGTGGTGCAGCTTGAGCACCTGAACCTTCTCGCCAGCTTCCTTCTTGGCGGCGGGCTTCGCAGCAGCCGACTTCGCAGCAGGAGCCTTGGCCGCGGGGACCTTCTCTTCTGCCTTCTCGGCGGCGGGCTTCGCAGCAGCCTTGGCCGGAGCCTTAGCAGCAGCGGGCTTTGCGGGAGCCTTCGCGGCGGGTGCCTTGGCGGCAGCCGGCTTCGCAGCGGCCTTCGCCGCCGGAGCCTTCGCGGCCGCGGGCTTCGCGGCGGGCTTCTTCTCTTCAGCCATTACTTCACTTCCTCAACAGTGACGAGGTGCGCAACGGCGCGAACGTAACCGCGGTTTGCGGCGTCATCCGGACGGAGAACCGTCTGACCGATGCGCTTCAGTCCGAGGCTGCGCAGCGTGTCACGCTGGTTCTGCTTCTCGCTGATAACGGACTTGATCTGGGTGATCTTGAGCTGGGCCATTATGCACCTGCCTTCGCAGCGGCCGCGGCGTCAGCCTCGGCACGGATGAGACGCGCGGGCGCGATCTCGTCGAACTCACGACCACGGCGAGCAGCAACCGCGCGGGGCTCCTCGAGCTGCTGAAGAGCAGCAACCGTTGCGTGAACGATGTTGATGGTGTTCGACGAACCGAGCGACTTGCTCAGAACATCGTGGACACCGGCGCACTCGAGAACGGCGCGGACGGGACCACCGGCAATAACACCGGTACCGGCCGAAGCGGGACGGAGCAGAACGACACCGGCCGCCGCTTCACCCTGAACGGGGTGCGGGATGGTTGCGCCCGAACGGGGAACGCGGAAGAAGTTCTTCTTCGCGTCCTCGACGCCCTTCGAGATGGCGAGGGGAACTTCACGGGCCTTGCCGTAACCGACACCGACCATTCCGTTTCCGTCACCGACGACGACGAGAGCGGTGAAGGCGAAACGACGTCCACCCTTCACGACCTTCGAAACGCGGTTGATCGCGACGACCTTCTCCAAGAAGGGGCTCTTCTCAACCTCGCGCGGTGCACGACCGCCACGGTTGTCGCGGCCACCGCGGTTGTCTCCACGACCGCCACGGCCTCCGCGAGGAGCCTGCTCCGCGGTTTCGGTTTCTACTGCGTCAACAGCAGTCGACTCGTCAACAGACACGTTGTTGTCCTTTGTTTCTTCGCTCACAGTGTCAGCCCTGCCTCTCGTGCGCCTTCGGCGACCGCGGCAACGCGACCGGCGTAACGGTTTCCACCACGGTCGAAGACGACAGCGGAGACGCCAGCCTTCTTCGCACGCTCGGCGACCAATTCACCGATCTTCTTCGCCTTCGAGGACTTGTCGTCCTTCGATGCGCGGAAGTCAGCTTCCATGGTCGATGCCGACGCGATGGTGTGTCCCTTGGTGTCGTCGACAATCTGAACGAACAGGTGACGAGCGGAACGGGTGACAACGAGACGGGGACGCGCTTCGGTTCCGTTGATCTTCTTGCGAAGACGGAAGTGGCGGCGCGTACGCTGCTCGGACTTTGAGGTAGTAGCCATGGTTACTTACCAGCCTTTCCGGCCTTACGACGGACGACTTCGCCCTCGTAACGAACACCCTTGCCCTTGTAGGGTTCAGGCTTGCGGAGCTTACGGATGTTTGCGGCAACCTCACCGACGGCCTGCTTCGAGATACCCGAAACAATGACCTTGTTGTTTCCCTCGACGGCGAGCGTGATGCCAGCCGGCGGGTCAACCGTGATGGGGTGCGAGTAGCCGAGTGCGAACTCGACGCCCGCGCCCTTTGCGGCAACGCGGTAACCAGTACCGACAATCTCGAGAGCCTTCGAGTACCCAGCGGTCACGCCGACGATGTCGTTCGCAATGAGGGTACGAGTGAGTCCGTGCAGCGAACGCGAAGCGCGCTCGTCGTCCGGACGGGTAACGACGACCTGGTTGTCTTCGACAACTACGGTGATCGGCGAGGCGACGTTGACGGTCAGTTCACCCTTGGGGCCCTTGACCGAGACGACCGAGTCGGCGACCGAAACGGTGACGCCGCTGGGGATTTCAATAGGAAGACGACCAATACGCGACATGATCGGTTACCACACGTAGGCGAGGACTTCCCCACCCACGCCCTTCTTCTGCGCTTCGCGGTCCGTGAGGAGACCCGACGAGGTGGAAAGGATGGCAACGCCGAGGCCACCGAGAACGCTGGGGAGCTCGGTCGACTTTGCGTAGACGCGAAGACCGGGCTTCGAGACGCGCTTGAGACCGGAGATGGCCGCCTTGCGCTCAGTGCCGTACTTCAGCGTGATGGTGAGTGCGTTTCCAACGCGAGCGGGCTCAACCTTCCAGTCCGAAACGTAACCTTCGCGCTTGAGGATCTCGGCGATTCCCGCCTTGATCGTGCTCGAGGGCAACGTGACGGCGTCGTGGTGTGCACGCGACGCGTTACGCAGACGGGTCAGCAAGTCTGCGACCGGATCTGTCATTGTCATTGTTGTTTTTTCCTGTTCTCCGCCCGGTTTCTCCACCCGTTACGCGGGTGCAGACCTAGACAGTGGTGGCTTACTTGGTGATGAAGGGGAATCCGAGCTCGCGGAGGAACGCGCGACCTTCATCGTCAGTCTTGGCGGTCGTGACGACGGTGATGTCGAATCCACGAACGCGGTCGATCTTGTCTTGGTCGATCTCGTGGAACACCGACTGCTCCTGAAGACCGAAGGTGTAGTTACCGTTTCCGTCGAACTGGCGCGGCGAGAGGCCACGGAAGTCGCGGATACGGGGAAGAGCGAGCGTCACGAGACGGTCGACGAATTCCCACGCGCGGTCGCCACGAAGCGTGACGTGAGCACCGATCGGCATGCCCTCGCGCAGCTTGAACTGTGCGATCGACTTGCGAGCCTTGGTCACGACGGGCTTCTGGCCGGTGATCTGGGTGAGGTCGCGGACCGCACCTTCGATAACCTTCGAGTCGCGTGCTGCTTCACCGACACCGGTGTTGACAACAACCTTGACGAGGCGAGGAACCTGGTGGGGGTTCGTGTAACCGAACTCCTTGGTCAACGCGGCGACAATGTCGGCACGGTACTTAGCCTTGAGGCGGGGCTGGATTTTGCCAGCCGCGGCAGCTGCAGTAGCGGTCATTAGATCTTTTCACCTGACTTCTTTGCGTAACGAACACGAACCGTCTTCGCTACACCGTTCTTGGTAACGGTTTCGGTACGGAAGCCAACACGCGTTGCCTTCTTGGTCTTGGGGTCGACGAGTGCGACGTTCGACACGTGAATCGGAGCCTCGACGGTCTCGATTCCACCGGTGGTCGTACCGCGAGCGGTCTGACCGGCCTTGACGTGCTTGGTCACCATGTTGATGCCCTGAACGAGAACGCGGTTCGACTCGACGAGAACTTCGAGAACCTCGCCGGTCTTGCCCTTGTATTCGCGCTTGCCACTGATGACGATGACGGTGTCACCCTTTTTGATGTTCTGCATGGAACTAAATCACCTCCGGTGCGAGCGACACGATCTTCATGAACTTCTTGTCACGGAGTTCGCGTCCGACGGGACCGAAGATACGCGTACCGCGCGGCTCACCGTCCTTGTTCTTGATGAGGACTGCGGCGTTCTCGTCGAACTTGATGTACGAGCCATCAGCGCGACGAACTTCCTTGACGGTGCGAACGACGACGGCCTTGACGACCTCACCCTTCTTGACGTTTCCGCCGGGGATGGCGTCCTTGACGGTTGCGACAATGATGTCACCAAGGCTCGCGTAACGGCGAGTCGAGCCGCCGAGCACACGAATGGTGAGCAGCTCCTTGGCGCCGGTGTTGTCGGCAACCTTCAGTCGGGATTCCTGTTGAATCATGTTGTTCTCCTAGTACGAGAGGCGAATTACTTCGCCTTCTCCACGATCTCGACGAGTCGCCAGTTCTTGGTGGCCGACAGCGGGCGGGTTTCGGCGATGATGACGAGGTCACCAATTCCGGCCGTGTTGTTCTCGTCGTGGGCCTTGACCTTCGACGAGCGGCTCATGACCTTGCCGTACAGCGGGTGCTTGACACGGGTTTCGATCACGACGGTGATGGTCTTGTCCATCTTGTCGCTGACGACCAAGCCACGGCGGGTCTTGCGGTAGTTGCGGTGGTCGGCCGAAGCCTCGACCTTCTTCTCTGCAGCCATTACTTGGTCTCCTCAGCGATCTCTGCGGTCTCTTCGCTAGCCTTTGCCTTCGGTGCAGCCTTGGCAGGCTTCGCCGCTGCGACGGGAACCGTGCGCAGGCCGAGCTCGCGCTCGCGAATGATGGTGTAGATGCGGGCGATGTCGCGCTTGACGGCGCGGACACGTCCGTGGCTCTCGAGCTGACCGGTCGCCGACTGGAAGCGGAGGTTGAAGAGTTCTTCCTTCGCCTTCTTCAGTTCGTCGACGAGTCGCTCGTTCTCGAACGTGTCGAGATCGGCGGGCTTCAGGGTCTTGGTTCCGAGCGCCATTATGCGTCTCCCTCTTCACGCTTGATGATGCGCGCCTTGAGCGGCAACTTGTGGATGGCACGAGTCATGGCTTCGCGAGCGAGTTCCTCGGAAACACCGGCGACCTCAAAGAGGACGCGACCCGGCTTGACGTTGGCAACCCACCACTCCGGCGAACCCTTACCGGAACCCATTCGGGTTTCAGCAGGCTTCTTAGTCAGCGGACGGTCGGGGTAGATGTTGATCCACACCTTTCCACCACGCTTGATGTGACGGGTCATGGCGATACGAGCCGACTCGATCTGACGGTTCGTGACGTATGCCGGCGTGATCGCCTGGATACCGAACTCGCCGAACGTGACCTTGGTACCACCGGTAGCCGCACCCGAACGCTTCGGGTGGTGCTGCTTGCGGTGCTTGACCTTACGGGGAATCAGCATGATTTACGCCTCAGTTCCTGCGTTGGCGGCCGGTGCTGCAGCTTCTGCACGGGGTGCAGCGCCACGGCGAGGACCGCGGTTTCCGTCGCGACCGCCACGGGCAGCCTTCTGGGCAGCCTGTTCGAGCGCGAGTTCCTTGTTGGTGATGTCGCCCTTGTAGATCCAGACCTTGACACCGATGCGACCGAAGGTCGTGCGAGCCTCGTAGAAGCCGTAGTCGATGTTGGCGCGGAGCGTGTGGAGCGGAACTCGACCTTCACGGTAGAACTCCGAACGCGACATTTCAGCACCACCGAGTCGACCCGACACCTGGATGCGAACACCCTTGGCACCGGCGCGCTGGGCACCCTGGAGTCCCTTGCGCATCGCGCGGCGGAAAGCCACACGTGCCGAAAGCTGCTCGGCGATTCCCTGAGCGACGAGCTGTGCGTCGGCTTCGGGGTTGAGCGCTTCGATGACGTTGATGATGACGGTCTTGCCGGTCAGCTCACGAGCGTCGTCGCGAAGCTTGTCGAGACCAGTTCCCTGGCGGCCGATGGCCACACCGGGACGGGCAACGTGAACGTCGACAACAACGCGGTCGCGTGTACGGCGGATGACCATGTGCGAGACCCCGGCGCGGTCGAGCTTCTCCTGGAGGAAGCGACGAAGCGTGACGTCTTCGGCAACGTAGTCGGCGTAACGCTCACCAGGCTTGTTGCTGTCCGAGAACCACTGCGAACGGTGGTCGGTCGTGATTCCGAGGCGGAATCCGTAGGGGTGAACTTTCTGACCCATTACTTCTTACCTGCCTTCGAGGTCGGGGCTTCCGGAGTGCTGAGCACAACGGTGATGTGGCTGGTGCGCTTGAGAATCTGGAAAGCGCGGCCCTGTGCACGAGGCTGGAAACGCTTCATCGTGGGACCTTCGTCAACGAAGATCTTGTCAATGACGAGTTCCGACTCGTTGAGGGGCAAGTTTTCCTTGTCAGCGGTGACGCGAGCGTTCGCGACAGCCGAAGCGACGAGCTTGCGGACGGGTTCCGAGGCGCCCTGCGGGGCGAACTTGAGGATGGCGAGTGCCTCCTCAACGTGCTTTCCACGGACCATCTCGATAACACGACGGGCCTTCTGCGGGGTCACGCGGATCCCCTTGAGCTTGGCGATGGATTCAACCATGATGTTCCCTCCTCGCCTTAGCGGCGACGGCCCTTCTTGTCGTCCTTCACGTGCGAACGGAAGGTGCGGGTGGGCGCGAACTCGCCGAGCTTGTGACCGACCATCGTCTCGGTGACGAACACCGGGACGTGCTTGCGGCCGTCGTGAACGGCGATCGTGTGTCCGAGCATGGCGGGGACGATCATCGATCGACGCGACCAGGTGCGGATAACGTTCTTGGTGCCAACTTCGTTCTGCGCCACAACCTTGCGGTAGAGGTGGTCGTCGACGAAGGGACCCTTCTTGAGACTACGAGGCATTCCAGGCTCCTACTAACGCTTCTTGCCGGCGTTGCGGCGACGGACAATGAGCTTGCTGCTCTCTTTGTTGGCCTTGCGGGTACGGCCTTCGGCCTGACCCCACGGGCTGACGGGGTGACGACCACCAGAGGTCTTACCCTCACCACCACCGTGCGGGTGGTCGACCGGGTTCATGGCGACACCACGGACGGTCGGGCGAACACCCTTCCAGCGCATACGGCCGGCCTTACCCCAGTTGATGTTCGACTGTTCAGCGTTTCCGACCTCACCGACGGTTGCGCGGCAGCGAGCGTCGACGTTACGGATTTCACCCGACGGCAGACGAAGCTGCGCGTAAGGGCCGTCCTTCGCAACGAGACGAACCGAAGCACCAGCCGAACGAGCCATCTTCGCTCCACCACCGGGACGGAGTTCGATCGCATGGATCACGGTTCCGACCGGGATGTTACGGAGGGGCAGGTTGTTGCCGGGCTTGATGTCAGCCGAGGGACCCGATTCAACGATGTCACCCTGGTTGAGCTTGTTCGGCGCGATGATGTAACGCTTGGTTCCATCCACGTAGTGGAGAAG
>JBEGTE010000037.1:0-7571 GCA_041179605.1 Actinomycetota bacterium
ACGTCGAGGCCTGCGTGATCGGCATAGCCGTGCGGTGCTATCGCGGCGTCGACGCGGTCGGTCGATCCGAGTTCGATGGCGGCGGCAACGTTGGAGGTCGCCGGCAGGTGCTCGTGGTGCGGAACATTTGATTCGAGCCAGCTGCGGCACTGTGCGTAGGCGACCGGGTGTGCACCGACAACACGGACATCGCCGATTTCTGTTCCCTGCCGCGCGACGACGTCGAAGTTCACGGGAACGAGGTATTCGCCCAAAATCTGAAGACCGGATGAGGCCGCGAGCGCGTCCTGGGCAGCGCTAACGCCGCCTTCAACCGAGTTTTCGACCGCGATCATGGCCGCGATAGCAGTGCCCGACTCAACCGAGTTGAGTGCCTCACCGACGTTGTTCACGGCAAGCCATTCCCGCCCAGCAGCCTCGGCAACCTGTCCGAGCGCAACCCACGTGAACGTGCCGACGGGGCCCAAATAGGCATACGTCATGACGACTCCTTCACGGTTGGGGGTATCCCCAGACTACCGAAGGGCCAGGTGTTAGTTCGCGTAATCGGGCGCCGCGGGCAGCCCGAAGAATTCTTCGAGGGTGATGTTTGGCGTCTTGTGCAGCTCTGCTGCCAATCCGCGACCGACGTATCGCCAGTGCCACGGCTCATATTTGTAGCCGGTGATGTGCGTGAGTCCGTCCGGGTAACGCAACACCCATCCGTACTTCCAGGCGTTCTCTACCAGCCACTTGCCCTCGGGAGTATCCCCGAAACATTCCGCGATAGTGCACTTACCGTTGCCTGCGGCGATGTCGACGGACAGACCGGTTTGGTGTTCCGAAAATCCTGGTCGTGCACTCTGCAGGTCCGCCTTTTCCTGCCCGAGCTTCGTGACCCAACCGTTGTACACACCGACCTGGTTGTTGTACGAACGGTACGCACTCTGGATCACGAGTTTCACGCCGTCGGCTTTCGCCGCGGCGTACATCACTTCGTATGCGCCGGCTGCATTCGAACTCAACGTCGGGTCGTACCTGTGCGGAAGATCCAACGTCACAAGATTTTCGGGCTTGTATTTTTGAGGATTCAACGGACGCAACTTGTCAGCGACGACCCAAATTGACGCCGCGTCGTCAATCGAAAAAACCGTGGGGTCAAATGTCGGAGTCGGTTTGGGCGTCGGCGTCGGCTTCGCTTCCTCCTGACCGGTCTGCACGGGCACCGGAATTTCCTGGTTCACCGACGGCGCACACCCGGCGAGCGCCAGAACCAGGGCGATGGGGGTCACAAACTTGAACATCCCTTCTAGGTTAACGGGCGTAGGCTTGCGCGCGTGCCTGAAGTAAAAAATGAACAGATGTCCCACCGTCAAATCATGTTGGTCCTCGTTGGCCTCATGTCCGGAATGTTCCTCTCGGCCCTCGACCAAACCGTCGTCGGAACTGCGATGCGAACGATTGCCGATGACCTCAACGGGCTGTCTCAGCAGGCATGGGTGACCACCGCGTACCTCATCGTCTCAACCGTCGTGACACCGATTGCCGGTAAATTGTCCGACATTTTCGGCCGCCGACCGATCTACATCATCTCGATCGGCGTGTTCCTTCTCGGGTCGCTCTTGTCGGGTCTCGCCGACTCGATGATGAGCCTGGCGATGTATCGCGCCGTCCAAGGAATCGGTGGCGGGGGTCTCATGTCCCTCGCGTTCACCATCATCGGCGACATGGTTCCGCCTCGTGAACGTGCCCGTTACCAGGGCTTCTTCATTGCCGTGTTCGGCTCTTCGAGCGTGCTCGGCCCTTTAGTCGGGGGTTTCTTTGCTGGCGTCCCCGACATCATGGGGATCACGGGTTGGCGCTGGGTGTTCCTCATCAACATGCCGATCGGCGCAATTGCGTTGTTTATGGTGTGGCGATTCCTGCACGTCCCCCAGGTCAAGCACGACCACAAAATCGACTGGTGGGGTGTCGTCACCGTCATTCTCGCAGTCGTACCGTTGCTACTCGTTGCAGAGAATGGTCGTGAATGGGGTTGGACTTCGACCGACTCGATCACCTGTTACGTCCTCGGCGTCGTCGGGATTGCGGCATTCATCTGGGCAGAAAAGAAAATGGGTGAGGCCGCGCTCATCCCGCTGTCACTCTTCAAATCTGTCACATTCTCGCAGCTCACAATCCTCGGCATTCTCGTCGGATTTGCGATGTTTGGTGCGATGATGACCATCCCGCTTTTCATGCAGTTGGTGATTGGTTCAACCCCCACCGAGTCGGGAATTCAAATGTTGCCGATGGTGTTCGGGATGATGATTGCTACGGCTGTCGGCGGACGAGTCATTTCCAAGACGGGAAAATACAAGGCACTGCCCATCGTCGGAACCGGACTCATGGTGTTCTCGTTCACGTGGCTCGCGCAAATCACCAAGGACAGCGACTATATGTTCATCATGGTCGGCATGCTCTCGGTTGGCATCGGCCTGGGTTTGATGATGCAGACGCTCACCATCGCCAGCCAAAACGCGGTGTCCGCGAGAGACATCGGCGTCGCAACGAGCGGTGCAACCTTCTTCCGCCAGATCGGTGGGACACTCGGCACCGCCGTTTTGTTCTCCGTGCTGTTCGGCCGCATCCCCGAGGTGTTGAAGGACGTGTTTGCTCGACCTGAGACTACTTCGTCTCTCATGACCGCAATGCAGGACCCCGCAGTCGCGAACGACCCCAACAACGCGGCGATTATCGAACTGCTCAAGAACGGCGCGTCCGACCCGGGTTCGGTGTCGGGTGCGCTGAACGGTGACACGTCGTTCCTCAACGGTGCAAGCAAGGAATTGGCCGCCCCGTTCATCGAGGGGTTCGCGTCCGCGGCACAATCCGTGTACACGGTCGCCATCGTCGTCGCCATCGCCGCTTTCGTCTTGTCGTGGTTCGTCAAGGCCGAGCCGCTTCGCGACAAGAGCGCGATGCAGGAGAACCTCGAGGCCCAAGCAGGAGGTCACTAATCGTGGAAATTGTTGCTGGTCCCGAACGCATCACCGCACTTCGCGACGGCGTCGAGGTCGGATGGGTTGACTACGAAGTCCGCGGTCACGATGCACGGCTGTACCACACGGAGGTTTTGCCCCAGATGCGGAACACCGGTGCGGGTACAGAGATGGTCGTCGCCGTGCTCGAATGGTTCCGCGACAACACCGACTACCGAATCGTGGGCGTTTGCCCGTTCGTACCTGTCGTCATTCGCCGGCATCCGGAATTTCTGGAACTGACGACCCGCTGACCTACCCGAATCGACCGGAGATGTAGTCCTCTGTCATTTTTTCTGTCGGGTTCGAAAAAATCGTTGCCGTCTCGTCGAATTCGATGAGCTTCCCCGGTTCGCCGGCGCCAGCGATGTTGAAGAACGCGGTCATGTCCGAGATTCGCCCCGCCTGCTGCATGTTGTGCGTGACGATGACGATCGTGTAGTCCTTCTTGAGTTCGGACACGAGGTCCTCGATGGCGAGGGTCGAAATCGGGTCGAGTGCTGAGGTCGGTTCGTCCATCAATAGGACGTCGGGTTCAACCGCGATGGCGCGCGCGATGCACAGACGCTGCTGTTGCCCACCGGAAAGTCCGCCGCCCGGCTTGTCAAGACGATCCTTGACCTCTTTCCACAGGTTCGCGTGCTTGAGCGACTTTTCGACGACGTCGTCTCCCTCCGACTTCGTCATACGGGAGTTGTTCAGCTTGTAGCCGGCCAGCACGTTGTCGCGGATGGACATCGTGGGGAATGGGTTGGGGCGTTGGAAAACCATTCCGACCTGGCGGCGAACCTCGACGGGGTCGACATCCGAGCCGTACAGGTTACGACCGTCCATGAGCACCTGGCCGTCCACGTGAGCACCGGGGATCACTTCGTGCATGCGGTTGAGCGTGCGGAGCAGTGTCGACTTGCCACAGCCGGAGGGGCCGATGAACGCCGTGACAGTTCGCGGTGCAATGGCGAGGGAGACGCCCTCGACAGCACGGACGTCGTCGTAATAGACATCGACGTTTTTGAGTTCAATTCGCTTGGCCATGTTTCGTCCTATCGCGCGGTGTGCGGCTGGGTGATTCGGGAAAGAATTCGAGCGCCGAGATTGAGCGCCATGACGATCACGATGAGCGTCAGTGCACCTGCCCACGCGCGGTCGATGTAGGCCTGGGTGTCCGCACCCTGGCTTGCGTACGAGTAGTACACAAAGACGGGCAGTGTCATCATGCGTTCGTCGAACGGGTTGTAGTTCATGCTCTGGGTGAAACCAGCGACGATGAGAAGAGGAGCCGTTTCACCGATGACACGAGCGATTGCAATCATGACGCCGGTGATCAGCCCCGAACTCGCCGTCGGAAGAACAACCTTGAGGACGGTGAGCCACTTGGGAACACCGAGAGCAAAGGATGCCTCGCGCAATTCCATTGGCACGATTCGGAGCATTTCTTCGGCACTTCGAACAACGACCGGAACCATGAGGACGCTCAGTGCGATGGCGCCGGCAAAGCCCATCCGGACACCGGGACCGAGGAACAGTGCAAACAGCGAGAAGGCGAACAAACCGGCGACGATGGAGGGGATACCCGTCATCACATCGACCAGCGCGGTGACCCACTTTGCGAGGCGTCCTCGCCCATATTCCACAAGATAAATTGCGGTGAGAAGCCCGATGGGGATCGAGATGAGCGCTGCGAGCGCCGTGATTTCGAGCGTGCCGATGACGGCGTGCAGTGCGCCACCACCTTCGCCGACGACATTGCGCATTGAACTGGTGAAAAACGTTCCGTCGAAGCGTGCAAGACCGAGCGAGACGACCGTCGAGATGAGTGAAATGAGCGGCACCACCGCGATGGCGAACGCAGCAGATACCAATGTGGTCATGAGTCGGTCTTTAGCGATGCGAGGACCCTGTGCGATGAGAGTCACCACAAAGCTGAGGACTGCGTAGGCCACGGCGGCCACGAAGACCGTCCCGAAGATGTTGAACTCTGTTCCGTCTGTGGTCGCGGGGATCGAGAACGCAACGGCAGCGATGGCAAGGCACGCGATGGCGAGTGCGGGGTTAAACCACGGGGCGAGTCGGATGACGGGGGTGGCCATGAGCTAGTGGGCTCCCTTCCGTGCATTGCGCGTGATGATGTTTCGCGCGGTCACATTCACCGCCATGGTGATGACAAAAAGGACCAGGCCGGCTGCGATGAGTGCGTTGACGTCCAGTCCAGCGGCCTCGGGGAAGTCCAGCGCAATCGTCGACGCAATCGTCGACGGGTTCGTGGGCGTGATGAGCGCAAAGGTGATGACCGCGGCGGGCGACAACACCATCGCGACCGCCATGGTTTCCCCAAGGGCACGACCAAGACCCAGCATCGCCGACGACAACAGGCCACTCTTTGCGAACGGGATAACCGCCATGCGAATCATCTCCCAGCGCGTTGCCCCAAGAGCGAGAGCAGCTTCCTCCTGAAGTGTCGGAGTCTGCAAGAAAATTTCACGGGCGAGCGCGCTCATGATCGGCAGGATCATGATGGCAAGGACGAACGAGACGGTGAGAATCGTGCGTCCGGTTCCCGAGACGGGACCTTCAAAAAAGGGCAACCAGCCCAACTGTTCGTTGAGCCACTGATACAAGGGCTGAACGGTGGGGGCGAGAACCTGAATTCCCCAGAGGCCGTAGACGACCGAGGGAATCGCCGCGAGAAGATCCACGATGTACCCGAGAACGGAGGCGATTCGGCGCGGCGCGTAGTGCGAGATGAAGAGACCGATACCGATCGCGAGTGGAGTTGCGAAGATCAACGCCATCGTGGCGGCGAGCAACGTTCCGAAGACGAGGGGGGTGACATAGGCGACGAATCCCTCAGGGGCACTGCCAATCTCGGCGGCGGGGTTGAGTGCGGGGAGGGACTCGAGGACGAGGAATGTCGCTACCGCACCCAGGGTTGACACGATGGTGATGCCGGCACCGGTGACGAGAGTACGGAAAACCACGTCTCCGCGTTGTTGCGGAACCGTGGTTGTTGACTTCGTCATGTTGTCCTCTGGGAGAGGTTGAGGTGCCGTCCCCCAGCGGGACGACACCCCAACGTGTGTTACTGGATGGCCGCGACGATCGCTGCAGCCTGCTCGCGGGTTGCGCCGCTAACCGGTGCACTTCCCGCCGAGGTTCCGGCTTCAGCCTGTCCGGCTTCGCTGATGATGTACGAAGCGTAGGCGTTCACGAGAACACCGATCGCGTCATCCTGGTAGTCGTTGCAGCCGATGAGGTACGAGACGAGGACGAGCGGGTAAACCCCGGCCGACGTCGAGTCGCGCTTGATGTCAACGGCCATGTCGGTTTCGGTGCGTCCCTCAACCGGGGTCGAGTCGGCGATGACCGCTGCCGCAGCTGCAGCATCGGGTCCCTGCCAGTTGTCTCCGACCTTGATGGCAGCGGCGACGAGGTCTCCAGCCTTCGAGGCGTCAGCGTAACCGATGGTTCCGGTTCCGTTGGTGACGGCGTCAATGACACCGGAAGTTCCCGAAGCACCCTCACCGGTTGCGTAGGGGAAGGTGTCGCTGACTTCGCCGTCCCAGATGTCCCCAGCAGTCTTCGAGAGGTAGTTGCTGAAGTTCTTGGTCGTTCCCGAGTCATCCGAACGGTGAACGGCGGTGATAGCGAGGTCGGGGAAGGTCACACCTTCGTTGTCGGCCGCGATTGCGTCGTCGTTCCAGTTGGTGATGTCACCCTTGAAGATCGACGCGATGGTCGACGGGGCGAGGTTAATCGAGTCGACGCCGTCGACGTTGACAACAACGGCGATGGGCGACACGTAAACCGGGATTTCGAAGAATCCGGTACCAGGAACGCAGAGAGGCGATTCGGTGGTGAGCTCTTCATCCTTGAGGTACGAGTCGGTTCCTGCGAACTCAACCGCACCGGCGAGGAACGATTCACGACCGGCACCCGAACCCGACGGGTCGTAGTTGACGGTTACTCCGTCGTTGGCGGTCTGGAATGCGGCGATCCATGCTTCCTGAGCCGAACCGGCCGACGATGCGCCTGCACCGTTCAGGGTTCCGGTCAAGTCGCTCGCGGGAGCACCCTCGTTCGCTGCACAGCCCGAGAGGGTGAGTGCTGCGACAGCCACCAGTCCGGCGGCCTGAAGAGTCTTGATCATGTGGTTATTACCTTTCGTTGGATGTCGTGTGACGATGTCACGGTAAGAGCTCGAGGTGAACGTGCGGTGCGCGCAAAGTGAACGCCGCGTGAACGCCGAGCGACGATTTAGTTGTCTGTATCTGACCAGTCGCCGGTCGTGAGGTAGCTCACCTTCGACGAAATCACGACGACGTGGTCAGCAAAACGTTCGAGGTATCGCGAGGCGAGTGTGACATCAACGGTCAACATCGCGTTCTCTGCCCATTCCTTGCCCAGGACCACATCGAAAACCTGACGGTGAAGTTCGTCGACGCGCTCGTCTTCCGCCTGAATCTTGCGAGCAAGATCAACGTCCGTGTTCTTCAGAACCTTTGCCGTCTTACGGGCGAGGCGAACACAGAGTCGCGACATCTCGTCAAACGTGTCCTCGAGCACGTCCGGCAC
>JBEGTE010000038.1:0-7517 GCA_041179605.1 Actinomycetota bacterium
GACCCCGAAGACGTGTTTGCCGCGGGGAACGTCGACGTCATCGTTGTGGCGTCGCCCACTCCGACTCACCTTGACATGATTGACCGCGCCATCGACGCGGGTATCCACGTCCTCTGTGAAAAGCCAATCGACTTGGACATCGCCAAGGTAGAGAAGCTGCGCGACAAGGCGAACGCCGCGAATGTGCACATCGCCATCGGGTTCAACCGTCGCTTCGATCCTCAGTTCGAGTCCATCAATAATCGTGTCAAGGGTGGTGAGGTCGGCAAGCTCGAGCAACTAGTCATTCTGTCGCGCGACCCGGGTCCGGCGCCGCGCGCGTACATCGCCGTGTCAGGCGGCATCTTCCGTGACATGACAATCCACGACTTCGACATGGCCCGCTATTTCGTTCCGGACATCGTTGATGTTTTTGCCGCCGGTGCGAACGTCTTCAGTGATGACATCAAAGCAGAGAACGATTTCGACTCGGTCAACGTCGTCCTCCGCGGTCGCGGGGGAGAGCTCGTCACCATCGTCAACTCGCGTCACTGCTCGTATGGCTACGACCAGCGCCTCGAGGCGTTCGGTGACGCTGGTTCTCTGTGGGCGGACAACGTGACCCCGACGACGGTGAAGCATCAGTCGGCCAACCACACGGCTCAAGCCGAGCCATTCATTGACAACTTCCTTGTTCGCTACGCGGTGTCGTACCGTCGTGAACTCGCGCTGTTCCTTGACGGAATCCGCGACGGAAAGAACTACAACCCGACGTTTGATGACGGTCGCGCCGCGCTGATTCTTGCGGACGCGGCGACCGAATCAGCTCGCACCGGCAAGGTCGTCTCGGTCGACGGCGTTCTGTAGACCATATATATAGTCGAAGGCCCCGAGGTTTCCCTCGGGGCCTTCGACGTTGAACGACTACTCGCCGAGAAGTGAACGTAGGTACGTCACGCTGGCACGGGCGTCATCGATCGGTCCCGATCCATCTGCGGGCGCACCGCTCACGACGGTGTCTTGCTCGAGCACGTACCACCCGTCGTAACCGACGGCCTCGAGCGAGTCGACAATCGTCTTGATGTCAACGTCGCCTTGACCGAGCGGCGAGTAGAGTCCGGCGGCAACCGCTTCGATGTAGGTCTTCGAACCATCACGGACGCTGTTGGCGACGGCCTCGTTGACGTCCTTGGCGTGAACGTGCTTGATACGGTCGGCGTGCTTGCGAGCGAAATCGACGGGGTCGGCGCCGCCGATCATCATGTGCCCGGTGTCGAGGCAGAACCCGATTCGCGAACCGGCGAGGACCTGTTCGACGTCTTCACCGGTTTCCACCATGGTTCCGACGTGGGGGTGAATGACGGCGAGCACGCCGTATTCCGCGGCGACCTTTTCAAGTCGGTCGAGGTTGGCGAACAACGTCGCCCAACCGTCCGCATCTAACTCGGGACGGGAGTCGTAGCCCTCAAGTCCGGTGCTCGCGGCGAGTACCATCGTTGACGCGCCAGCGGCCTTGAACGCATCGAGTTCGGCGCGGATTTCGGGTTCGGGGTCGTGTTCGGGGTCGTGCAGAACGACGGGAACAAATCCGCCGACTGCCTTGAGTCCGTGGTCGGCAAGGATGGAGACGCGACCGGCCGGGTCAACCGGAAGAAACCCGAGCGGACCGAACTCGGTTGCGGTGTATCCGAGCGACACCATTTCGTCGAGGACGCGGTCGCGTTCCATTTGGAATCCCCAACCGGGAACCTCGCACACTCCCCAGGAAATGGGGGCGCCTGCAATCTTTGCGGTCATAAATTATGTGTCCTTCCAGTAGTCGATTAATAGCCGAACTGCACCGGATGATCCATCTAGGGCGGAATGTATCAGTTCGGTAACAGTGCCTAGTTTTACCTTACAACTCGACTTTGATATGACAATATGACTATTACGTCTTGCATCGCCCTAGTTGCAAGAAGACAACAAACACTCAAAGGAGAGGCATTTATGTCTTGGAAGAAAATCTCCGTGATTGCGGCCGTCGCGTCGCTTTCACTGGCCGGATGTTCGGCCGCAACCACCGACGAGGGTACCGCTGCTGGTGACCACTCGGACCTGAAGATCTGCGTCTACACCCACGGTGACGGCGGAACCTTCTGGTCGGTTGCTCAGGCTGGTGCTGAAGCTGCTGCTGCAGACCTCGGTGTCACGCTCGACTACCAGGGATCGTCAAACGACTCGGCCAAGCAGGCTTCGACCATCGAAGCTGGCGTTTCGGGTGGTTGCTCGGGTATCGCCGCATCGGCTCCTGACGCAGACGCAATCAAGGACGCAATGCTCGCTGCTGACGCTGCTGGCATCCCCACCGTCACGATGAACTCGGGTTCGTCGGTCTTCAAGGACCTCGGCGCATTCACGCACGTTGGTCAGGACGAAATCGTTGCAGGTCGCGAAGCTGGTTACCGCTTCAACGAGCTCGGCGCAACCAAGGTTCTCTGCCCCATCCAGGAAGCAGCTAACTCGGGTCTGACCGACCGTTGTAAGGGCCTCGCGGAAACCTTCGAGGGAGAGACCGTTGACTTCAACCTCGACGGTGGACTCGCTGACCTCGCTGGTTCGGCTGCCAAGCTCCAGGCTGCTCTCGAGGCAGACACGGCTATCGACGGAATCTTCGCGCTCAACGCAGACATCGCAACCGGTGCTGCAATGGTCGCTTCGGAGAACACCGGACGCAACGCGATCATCGGTACGGTCGACATGTCGGCTGACGCACTGACCGCGATCAAGGATGGAAAGATGGCATTCGCCGTCGACCAGCAGCAGTACGCACAGGGCTACATGTCCGTCGTGCTCCTGTACTTGAACCTCACCAACGCTCACGAGCTCGGTGGTGGCCTCCCCGTTTACACCGGTCCTGGTTTCGTTACCTCGGACAACGTAGACAAGGTCATGGAACTCGTCGCTGCAGGTACGCGCTAGTTTCTAGCAACGATGGCGGCTGGTGCATCCATGATGTGCCAGCCGCCATCTCACACTTACTCCACTTTTCATTCACTAGAAAGGCGGTGATTTCATGACAACGGTCAAGACAGACGAACGTATTCAACGCGTCTCCTTCCTCACCAAGGCTCTTCGACGTCCCGAACTCGGGGCGCTCCTCGGTGCACTCGTCATCTTCATCACTTTTGCGCTCGCCGATACGACGGGCCAATTCGCAGGGCTTCAGGGCGCTGCCGGCTGGACAAAGTTCGCAGCCCCCATCGGTATCGTTGCCATCTTCGTTGCGCTCCTCATGATCGCGGGAGAGTTCGACCTCTCCTCCGGAGTCATGGTCGGTACCGCAGGTCTGCTGATGGGTAACCTCGTCAGTGAACTGGGACTCGACGTGTGGCCATCAATGCTCATCACGCTCGTGTTCGCGGGCCTCGTCGGACTCGCGAACGGATATCTCGTCATCAAAACGGGGTTGCCGTCGTTCATCGTGACGCTCGCAACGTTCTTCGTTCTCAAGGGCGTGAACCTCGCCGTCACGAAGATGCTGACCGGAACGGTCCGCGTTGACGGAATCGATGTTGCGTCCGACTTTGAGTCGGCACGTACGTGGTTTGCAACGAAGATCGAGATTGGTTCCGCGTCGTTCCAGATCTCGGTCGTGTGGTGGATTTTGTTCACTGTATTTGCGACCTGGTTGCTGACCCGAACCGCATTCGGAAACTGGATTTTTGCCGCCGGTGGTGACGCGAACGCCGCGCGCAACGCCGGTGTTCCGGTTGCACGAACGAAGATCACACTGTTCGTTCTCACCTCGATGGCAGCGGCGCTCGTCGGCGCCATGACCCTGCTCGAACTGCGCGGTATGCAGGCAGGACAGGGTGTTGGGCAAGAGTTCTACTACATCATCGCCGCGGCGGTTGGTGGAACTCTCCTCACCGGTGGTGCTGGTTCTGCGATCGGCGCATCGATTGGTGCAGCCATTATGGGCTTCGCCGCAATCGGAATTCCCTACGCTCTGTGGGACCAGGACTGGGTGTCCACGTTCCTCGGCGTCATCTTGTTCCTTGCGGTTTTGGTCAACACTTGGCTGTCGAAGCGCGCGAAGGGAGCCCGCAAGTGAGCACCAAGTCATCAAAGAACCTCGCGCCGGCTCTCGAACTGAAGAACGTCGGCAAGTCGTTCGGCAACGTCGTCGCGCTCCGCGACGTCAGCCTCGCGGTGTACCCCGGCCAAGTCACGTGTGTTCTGGGTGACAATGGTGCGGGAAAGTCGACGCTCATCAAGATCCTCTCGGGCGTGCACAAGCAGAGCGAGGGCGAGTTCAACGTCGCGGGTGTTCCCGCGGACTTCAACTCGCCGCGTGACGCGATGGCCAAGGGAATCGCCACGGTGTTCCAGGACCTCGCAACCGTTCCGTTGATGTCCGTGTGGCGCAACTTCTTCCTCGGAAACGAGCCGAAGAAGTGGTGGAAGCCTCTCGGAATCCTCGACACGATCAAAGCGAAGAAGGTTGCCAAAGAGCAGCTGCTCGAGATGGGCATCGACCTTCGCGACACGAACCAGGCGATTGGCACCCTGTCGGGTGGTGAGCGTCAGGCCGTTGCGATCGCTCGTGCCGTGTACTTCGGTGCGAACGTGTTGATCCTGGACGAGCCGACCTCGGCACTGGGTGTGCGTCAGTCCGGAATTGTGTTGAAGTACATCCTCGCCGCTCGTGAGCGCGGTGTTGCGGTTATCTTCATCACGCACAACCCGCACCACGCGAACCTCGTCGGTGACCACTTCTTCCTCTTGAACCGCGGTCGCATGATCGCGTCGTTCGAGCGTGAGACGGTCGTTCTTGACGAGCTCATTCAGGCGATGGCCGGTGGATCCGAACTGGACACACTGACCCACGAAATCAACGTCATCCGCAACGACTAATTAGTCGGGACGACACAGTGGAGCGGCGAGGGAAACCTCGCCGCTTTACTTTTCAACGAGAGTGACCTCGAACGAGTACAGGTCGGGGCGGTAAAAATGCGAGCCGTATTCGACGCCGTGACCCGAATTGTCAAACGCGGCGCGCTCCATAGTCAGTAGAGCAGAACCGCGGTCGATGTCGAGAAGAGCGGAATCGGCGGTTGAGCTGGCGCGTGCACCGATCTTTTGCTTGGCGACACGGATGGCGACGCCGCGGGCGCGGAGAAGTTCATAGAGACCCATCGACAAGAGGTCGGCTTCGGTGATGTCCGTGAACGCCTCGGGTAGCCAGTTTTCGAGGACAGCAACGGGAACCCCGTCGGCAATACGAAGTCGACGAATGTGCAAGACCTTCGATCCGACCGGGACACCGAGTCGTTCGGCGACCGTGTCGCTCGCAGTATCAATCGAGTGGCTAAGTAATTGTGTCGATGGTTTCTGCCCCGTCGTGGCGAGGTCGTCGAAGAGAGACGTCAACTCGACGCCACGAGTGACACGACCGTGAACGACCTGGGTCCCGATTCCACGACGGCGGACGAGAAGTCCCTTGTCGACGAGGTCCTGAATCGCGCGACGAATTGTTGGTCGCGAAAGATTGAGGCGCTCTCCCAGCGACACCTCGTTCTCGAGTCGTGAGCCAGCCGGCAGACGGCCATCCATGATCGCTTCTTCGATGCGCTGCTCGACCTGGAAGTACAGGGGGATGGGGCCGTTGCGGTCGAGGTCCGAGAAAAGACCCGCCATCACATCTGCCGACACTGGCACTCCTTACAAAGTCTGCTGGTTGTCATATTGTAACGACAATGTACAGAAGTGGACCAATGTACAAAGTTATGCTGGAGCAGTGTCTGAAGTGAAACGCGCTATCCCTGCAATCATGGCGATGGCGATGTGGGCCACCAACTTCGTGTTTTCCCAAGCTGTCCTCGCCGACATCGGCGCCATTCAACTGACCGGCGCACGCTGGATGATTTCGCTTGTTGCCCTCGTGCCGTTGGCATGGCTGTTGGAAAAGCAGGACTGGGGAGTCGTTCGACGAGAGATCCCCATTCATCTCGTTCAATCGTTACTCGGATACGTCGGATACACACTGCTTCTCTATTCGGCGCTGCAATCGACGTCACCGGTCACCGCAGCTGTTCTCGTCGCGCTGAACCCCGCGACAATTGCAATCGCCGCGCACTTTGTTTTGCGCGACCGGCTCACGCGCCTCGCTGTTACGGGAATTCTCATCTCATTCGTTGGCGCGGTCATCGTAGTTCTCGGTGGTCAATCGTTGTCGGAGATGCGCCTCGGTGCCGGGGACGGACTCCTCCTCATCGCAACTCTTCTGTGGACCGCGTATTCGATGATTGCTCCACGCGTTCAGACCCCGCCGATCACCGCGACCGCAGTTCACGCGGCGCTGTCTTCGCTCGTCATGATTCCGCTCATGCTCGTCGACGAAATCGTCCTCAACCCGGGTTCGTGGACGACCGTTGCCGGAGTCGAGTGGTGGGGAGTCATCTGGATCGGTCTCATCCCATCAGCCGGCGCGTACTTCTTGTGGAACGTCTCATCCGAACTCATCGGTCCGACACGTACCGGCGCCTTCCTCAACCTCATCCCCGTCTTCACCGCGGTGTTTGTGGTTGCGCTCGGTGGCTCGGTGACGGTGTGGCACCTGGCGGGTGGAGCGCTTGTCTTGCTCGGCGTAAGCCTCACAGAACGACGGTCCGTGGGCGCGAGCGGACGACTCACCTAGACTTGACCGGTGGCTCTTACAATCGGCATCGTCGGACTCCCCAATGTGGGCAAGTCGACTCTCTTCAACGCACTCACCCGTAATAACGTCCTCGCGGCGAACTATCCGTTCGCGACGATCGAGCCGAACGTTGGTGTCGTAAACCTGCCCGACCCGCGCCTCAACACGCTGGCCGAGATTTTTGGCAGCGAGCGCCTACTGCCCGCGCCCGTGTCCTTCGTTGACATCGCCGGAATCGTCAAGGGAGCGTCGGAGGGCGAAGGTTTGGGGAACCAGTTCCTCGCCAACATCCGCGAAGCTGACGCCATCGCGCAGGTCGTTCGCGGTTTTGTCGACGGTGATGTTGTTCACGTCGCTGGAAAAGTCGACCCCAAGGACGACCTGGAAACCATCAACACCGAACTGATTTTGGCCGACCTGCAAACGCTCGAGAAGGCGATTCCGCGCTTCGAAAAAGAGGTCAAGGGCAAGAAGATGGAGCCCGAAGTTCTTGCCACCGCGATCGCAGCGAAGTCGATTCTTGACGGCGGAACCCCCTTGTCGCTCGCGCCGAAGTTCGATGCGACCCCCATCAGGGAACTCGGCCTTTTGACGTCGAAGCCGGTCCTGTTCATCTTCAACGTCGACGAGTCGATCCTCACAGATGCGGGCAAGAAGGCCGCACTCGCCGAACTTGTCGCACCCGCCAAGGCAGTCTTTCTCGACGCGAAGGTCGAGAGCGAACTCATTGACCTCGATCCCGCCGACGCGATGGAACTTCTCGAATCCACCGGTCAGACCGAAAGTGGTCTTGACCAACTCGCCCGCATCGGGTTCGACACCCTGGGATTGCAGACGTACCTGACGGCCGGTCCGA
>JBEGTE010000039.1:0-7461 GCA_041179605.1 Actinomycetota bacterium
CGTTCGCCGCGTCGTGAACCGCCTCACGAATGAGGGTGCTGTTGCCCGCGATGTCACCCACAACGGGGTTGATTTGAGCGAGGGCGAAACGAATCCGCGACATAGCAAGTAGCCTAGTAGTGGCAGTTCATCGTCAAGGAGCCCCATGGAAAAGCAACAGGAATTTGTCCTCCGCACCATCGAGGAACGCGGTGTCAAATTTGTGCGTCTGTGGTTCACGGACGTCTCGGGAACCCTCAAGAACGTCGCCCTTGCTCCCGCCGAGGTGGAGGGTGCTTTCGCTGAGGGACTCGGTGTTGACGGCTCGTCCATCGAAGGTTTGACACGCGTATACGAGGCCGATGTGTTGTTGCACCCGGACCCGACCACCTTCCAGGTCCTGCCGTGGCGCGGACAGGTCGACCCGACCGCACGAATGTTCTGCGACATCACGACTCCGGACGGGCAGCCAGCCGCGACCGACCCGCGCTATGTCCTCCGCCGAGCGCTCAACAAAGCCGCAGACAAGGGCTTCACGTTCTACACGCACCCCGAAATCGAGTTTTATCTGTTCAAGTCGAACGACCACTCGAACCCGATCCCCGTCGACGAAGCCGGATACTTCGACAACGTCCCAGGGGGAACCGCGCATGATTTCCGCCGCAACGCTGTTCGTCACCTCGAGGACCTTGGAATTTCGGTTGAATTCAGTCACCACGAGGCTGGCCCAGGCCAAAACGAAATCGATCTGCGATACGCGGATGCGCTGACCACAGCGGACAACATCCAGACGTTTCGTACGGTGGTCAAAGAGGTCGCCATCGAGCAGGGCGTCTATGCCACGTTCATGCCGAAGCCGCTCGCTAACCAACCCGGTAGTGGAATGCACACCCACATGTCGTTGTTCGAAGGCGATGCGAACGCGTTCTTCGACCCCAGCAAGCCGCACAACCTGTCGACGACCGCACGCCAGTTCATGGCGGGAATCCTGACGCACGCCCACGAAATCACCGCTGTGACGAATCAGTTCGTCAACTCGTACAAGCGACTCTGGGGCGGCGGCGAGGCTCCTCCGTTCGTGACGTGGGGTCACAACAACACCTCCGCTTTGATCCGTGTTCCCAACTACAAGCCGGGCAAAGAACAATCGGTTCGTATCGAGTACCGCGGTCTCGACGCCGCGGCAAACCCCTATCTCGCTTACGCATTGCTGCTGGCCGCGGGCATGAAGGGAATCGAGCAGGGATACGAACTTCCGCCCGAGGCGGAGGGGGACATCTCGGCGATGTCATCGACCGAGCGACGTGCTCTCGGTTACAAGCCGCTTCCGGAAAGCCTGCATCGCGCGCTGCACGTGATGGAGGAAAGCGAACTCGTCGCCGAAACCCTGGGCGAACAGGTCTTCAACTTCTTCCTGCGCAACAAGTTGGCTGAGTGGAACGCGTACCGCAACCAGGTCACTCCGTGGGAGCTGGACTCAAACTTCCGCACGCTCTAAATCATGGCTCGTGAACTGAGTCTGCAGTCGCTAGCGCGACTCGGTTTCGCGGAACTCAGCGCCGCCCGTGACACGCTGTCTGCTCGTGGCTGGGAAGCCGAATGGTTCGCCCCGGCGGCCAGCCCGGACAAGGCGCTGAACTGGCTGGACAAGTTGTTCGACGCCGACCCATCAATAGAGCGCGCACTCGCCAAGTCGGACGGCGGACTGCGGGAAGGTCTCATCCGAATCCTCGGAGCGAGCGACGGGCTCGCCGAGTTCATCGTCCGAACGCCAACGTCCTTCGTCAAGGCGTTGCCACCCACCGAACTTCCCTCAGCCGAGCAGTATCGCCAGTCGTTCCGGCAATCCAAAGTCGTGGACTCGAACGCGCTGCGGAGCAATTATCGGCACCACCTCGTGACGATTGCGGCGTGGGACCTGTGCCAACCTAACGCAGTCGATGCAGTCCAGCGGGTGGGGCAGGCCCTAGCCGACCTCACCGATGCCACTGTCGATGCCGCAATCGTGCTCGCACGCAAGGGGTTGACCGTCGATCCCGCAGAGCTCGCGGCGACGAAGTTTGCGGTTATTGCGATGGGCAAGACCGGTGCCCGCGAACTCAACTACATCTCTGATGTCGACGTCATCTTCGTGTGCGAAGCGGACGGTATTGAAGACCATCGAGCGGTTGATGTGGCGACGAAGCTGGCTCGGGCGACCACCGCGATCATCCACGAACCCGGCCTTGAACCGCCTCTGTGGGAACTCGACGCCAACTTGCGTCCCGAGGGAGCGAAAGGGGCGCTCGTTCGAACGCTCGAATCCCATGTCGCGTACTACGAGCGGTGGGCCGAGAACTGGGAATTCCAAGCGTTGCTCAAGGCGCGCGCAATGGCTGGCGACGTGGATCTCGGCGCGCGCTATATCGACGCAGTAACCCCGTTCGTGTGGTCAAGTTCGGGCCGACCTGGCTTTGTCGAATCCGCACAGAAAATGCGTGAGCGCGTTACCGAAAACATCCCGGCCGACCAACGTGACATTCAGATCAAGCTGGGTCCGGGTGGTCTTCGCGACGTTGAGTTCACGGTGCAGCTCCTGCAACTTGTTCACGGCAAAGACGATGAGTCGTTGCGCACCCGCGACACGCTCACAAGCCTCGAGCGCCTCACCGCTGGAGGTTATGTCGGACGGGCGGAAGCGCAGTCGTTTGCGTTTGCATATCGCTCGTTACGAGTGCTCGAACACCGAGTCCAGTTGCTCGCGTTGCGTCGAACACACCTCATGCCTCGTGACGACGAGACGTTGCGAATCATTGCACGCGGATCCGGTCTCGCAGAAACTCCCGGGGCGCTTCTCGCGTGGTGGCAACCGCTCAAGATCGAAGTGCGGTCGCTCCATGAAAAGATCTTCTATCGCCCACTCTTAGCGGCGGTGGCGTCTTTACCCGGTGAACCGATAGCGCTGTCAAGTGAGCAAGCCGAGGCGCGACTGGCTGCCTCGGGGTTCCGCGATCCGGCTGGCGCATTGCGTCACATCGCTGCGCTGACCGACGGCATTAGCCGAAGTGCCACGATGCAACGGAACCTTCTTCCCGTGTTGTTGCACTGGATGTCCGAGGGAACCAACCCCGACGGCGGTCTTGCGTCATTCCGCACCGTCAGTGAAAACCTCGGCGACACGCACTGGTACTTGCGCATGTTGCGCGATTCCGCCGGCGCAGCGCAACGACTCAGTCGGGTGTTGTCGATGTCTACTTTCGTCGCGTCGCTCATTGAACGGATTCCGGAAGCGGTCGCGTGGCTCGATGACGATGATCTGCTCGTGCCGCGCGCGCTCGATGACCTCTCGACGGAGTTTCTGTCCATCGTCGGACGCCACGAGAACGTTGACGACGCGGCGAAGGCCATTCGGTTCGCACGTCGCCGTGAACTGCTGCGGATCGCTCTCGGAGCGGTCCTCGACATCATCACCATTGAACAACTCGGTTCCGCACTGTCGGCCCTCACAACCGCAACTCTTCGCGCCACTCTGGAACTGGCACGGCGAGACAACGCCGGTATCGAATTCGCGGTCATCGCGATGGGGCGCTACGGGGGAGAGGAACTCGGGCTGTCGTCTGACGCGGACGTCCTCTGGGTGTTCCGTGACCGTGGCGCCGGGGATAACGCCCACAAACACGCCGAACGTGTCGTCAAGGAAATCAACAGGCTCACCGAGGATGTTCGGTTCCCGCTTGACATCGATGCAGGACTTCGACCCGAGGGCAAGAACGGGCCTGTCGTTCGTTCGTTAGACGCGTACGCGGCGTATTACGAGTCGTGGAGCGACATCTGGGAGACGCAGGCGCTTCTGCGTGCGGTTCCCGTTGCTGGCGACGACGACCTGTGTCGCGATTTCGAAGCGATGGCTGACGCGGTTCGATACTCGCGCGAACTGACCGACGACGGCCTGCGAGAAATTCGTCGAATCAAGGCGCGAGTCGAAAGCGAGCGATTGCCGTTTGGTGCCGACCCATCACGCAACCTCAAACTCGGGCGAGGCTCTCTCAGTGACGTGGAATGGCTGGTTCAGACACTTCAGCTCACGTACGGGCACTCCTCGCCCGCCGTTCGATCGGCGTCGACCCTGCACGCACTCACGGCTCTCGTGAATGCCGGAAAGATCACTGAGGGCGACGAGAGCGCACTTCGTGAAGCGTGGTTGACCGCGTCACGAATCCGGAGCGCGATAACGCTGTACACCGGAAAGAACTCGGACGTGCTTCCGACCGACCGTCGTGAACTGGAGGGCATTGCTCGTGTGCTCGCGTACCCCGCCGGCAGTGGATCGGAGCTCGAGAACGACTATCTGCGCATCACCCGCCGTGCACGACTCGTGTTCGAATCCAACTTCTATCCCGCTTAACGACGAAGGCGCCACCCGAAGGTGACGCCCGTGCCGTGAAGTTCGACTAGCAGGAGAACGTGGTCTCGTACTCGAACGGGTGAGGACGCTGAGCCGAGGGGAGAACTTCGCTCGAACGCTTGAGCGAGATCCATTCCTCGATGAGGTCCTTGGTAAAGACGCCACCCTGCAGCAGGAAGTCGTGGTCGTTCTCGAGCGCGGTGAGAGCCTCGTCGAGCGAACCGGGAACCTGCGGGATGTTCTTCGCCTCGTCGGCGGGGAGCTCGTACAGGTCCTTGTCGACCGGAGCGTGAGGCTCGATCTTGTTGAGGATTCCATCGAGCCCGGCCATCATCTGCACCGCGAACGCGAAGTACGGGTTGCTCGATGCGTCGGGTGCGCGGAATTCGATGCGCTTCGCCTTGGGGTTCGTTCCGGTGATCGGGATACGAATCGCAGCCGAACGGTTACCGGCCGAGTAGACCAGGTTGACGGGAGCCTCGAAGCCCTTGACGAGTCGACGGTACGAGTTCATCGTGGGGTTGGTGAACGCAAGGATTGCGCCGGCGTGCTTGAGAACGCCCCCGATGTACCAGCGAGCGAGGTCCGAAAGTCCTGCATAGCCCTTCTCGTCGTAGAACAACGGCTTGCCGTTGGACCAGAGCGACTGGTGGGTGTGCATTCCCGAACCGTTGTCACCGAAGAGCGGTTTCGGCATGAAGGTCGCGACCTTGCCGTGGAGATCGGCCTCGTTCTTGACGATGTACTTGAACTTGAGGATGTCGTCCGCGGACTTCACCATCGTGTCGAACTTGTAGTTGATCTCACACTGTCCAGCGGTTCCGACCTCGTGGTGTGAACGCTCGACCTCGAGTCCGACAGCAGCGAGCTGCAGGCAGATCTGGTCGCGCAGGTCGGCGAGTTTGTCGACCGGGCTGACGGGGAAGTAGCCACCCTTGTACGGGGTCTTGTTGGCGAGGTTTCCGCCCTCTTCCTTGCGACCGGTGTTCCACGCCGCCTCTTCCGAGTCAACCGAGTAGAACGACTTGCCCTGCGAGACTTCGTAACGCACGTCGTCGAAGATGAAGAACTCGGCTTCGGGTGCGAAGAACGCGGTGTCGGCGATGCCGGTAGAGGCGAGGTACTTCTCGGCCTTCTTGGCGACCTGACGGGGGTCACGGTGGTAGATCTCACCGTTACGAGGGTTGTAGATATCAAAGACCATGATGAGGGTCTTTTCGACGCGGTAGGGGTCGACGTACGCGGTGGTTACGTCGGGGATGAGCTGAAGGTCGCTCTCTGCGATGCCCTGGAATCCGCGGATCGAGGAACCGTCGAAAAGCTGACCGACTTCGAAGAAGTCCATGTCGACGGTCGACGCGGGGATGTTGAAGTGCTGCTGGACGCCAGGAAGATCCGTGAAGCGGATGTCAAGGAACTTGACGTCTTCCTTTGTGATGAAGTCGAGGACCTCTGCGGGGGACTTGAACATGTGGGGTTAACTCCTGCGATTTGGGTGGAACTGCTTGTGCAGTGTTTTCACGGTATCGACGCGGTGTGTCGCCACCGTCACACGAATGTTTCGGGGATGTTACAAACGTGAAGTGGTTAGCGCGGCTTGGGAGCGCGCATCTTTGTCGGGTCGATGCCCTTCGGCATCTGCGACATCGGTGTCTTGGCGATCGAGTTGAGACGGTTGGAGACGACGAGAACCTCTGCTCCCCGAATTCCCTTGGGGAACTTGTACATCGTCTTGAACATGTTCTTGAGTGCGATGCCGTCTGCTCCGACGTGAATCGTGTGAATCGGCACTGCGGGAACGATGCGAGCGACTTCCTTGCGTGCTTCGTCAACGAGCGGCGTAACGCGCGAGCGCTGACCCTCGCTGATGATGACGACGCCGGGGCGGCCGACGAGTCGGTACACCGTGTCGCTGCTCTTGTTCATGCGAACGGGAACTTCGGACCCGCGCCATGTACGACGAAGCTGGTTCTTGATGAGCGACGACACGGCGCCGATCTGCCCTTCAAGGTTTTGGTACATGAGCTTCTGCGTAATCTGCCCGAGCACGATGAGAAACACCAGCAGTCCGGCCATGAGCCCGAGGACAACCCAAATCACCGCACCGACGGGATTGCCAACCGAGTTGACCGCGACGACGATCCCGACGGCGATGGGCGCCAGAAGAGCGAGCGAGAGCCAGAGCCACGCGAACGGTACGCGCTTGAGGACCAGTTTGAGGACGTCGAAGAGTTCGGCGATGCGTCCCTTGCTTTTAACCTGTGCCACGAGTTCCCTTAGATTCCGAGGTCGGCGTTCGAGAACGCGCCCGCTTCGAGTCGCGCCTTAATCGCACCGAGGAATCGAGCGGCGTCAGCACCGTCGATGATGCGGTGGTCGTAGGAGAGGGCGAGGTACACCATTGAACGAATCGCGATGGAATCGGTGCCGTTGCTCGACACCACGACCGGACGCTTGACGACGGTTCCCAGTCCGAGAATTGCCGACTGGGGCAGGAAGACGACCGGAGTGTCGAACAACGCGCCTCGTGAGCCCGTGTTGGTGACGGTGAAGGTTCCACCCGAAAGTTCGTCCGGGGTCAACTTGTTGTCGCGGGTGCGCGCAGCGAGATCCGCAATCTCCGACGACAGCGTCGCAATGCTCTTACCGGCCGCGTTCTTCACGACGGGGGTGAGCAGTCCACGTTCCGTGTCGACAGCGATCGACACGTTCTCGAACGCGGGGTAGACGATGTCGTCGCCCTGAACGGTGCTGTTGATGATGGGGAACGCCTGCAGCGCTTCGACCGACGCGCGAACGAAGAACGGCAGGAACGTGAGCTTCTGGCCCGTCTTCTGCTGGAACGAGTCCTTGACAGCGTCGCGCAACTGAGCGACGGCGGTCACGTCAACCTCGACAACGGTGGTGAGCTGAGCGGTCGAGACCATTGAGGCAACCGCGCGTTCGGCGATGACTTTGCGAAGGCGCGACATCGGAGTGCGGGTTCCGCGCAATTCGGAAACCGACAGTGGAACGTGAGCCGCAGCAACGGGTGCGGCGGGGGCCGACGTCGCGGGTGCCGCAGTCGAACCGGCAGCCAGAACATCTTCCTTGCGGAT
>JBEGTE010000040.1:0-7446 GCA_041179605.1 Actinomycetota bacterium
GGCTCCGAGACGATGATCGCATCGCGTTGAACGGTCCAGTTGACCAAATCCGAGCTCGTCGCATGACCGACGATCGGGTGAATGTGCCGCAGGTCCGGGTTCCCCAGCGCACGGCTCGCGTGCAAATAAAAAGCGTGGAAGGTGTCACCGTCGCGGACGAACCACGAATCCCACACCCACTTGTCCGGCAAACGAAGAGTCATGAGGAGAGCCTAGAGCGCGAGCCCTCTTCCGCGCGCTTACCCAAGAAACTGCGGATTTATTGGCAAAGTAGTCTGCATGGCAACGGCATTGATTACCGGCGCGACGTCGGGTATCGGCTTCGAGTTCGCGCGCCTATTGGCGAGCGAAGGGTACGACCTCGTCATCGTCGGGCGTGACGGACGCAAGCTGGAACAAAAGGCCGAGCACCTCCGCGGCGAATTCGGTGTCCCCGTCGAGCTGATCACCGCCGACCTGTCGAGCGATCGCCAGGTCTGGATTGTCGAACGGCGACTCACGGACACTCGCAAGCCAATTCACTTGCTCGTGAACAATGCCGGATACGGACTTCCCGCTCGCTTCGCCGCGAACACCCTCGAAGAGGAACAGGCGATGCTCGACACCCTCGTCACCGCACCGATGCGTCTGACGCACGTCGCCGCGACGACAATGATTTCGCGTGGTGGCGGCTCGATCATCAACGTCAGCTCGGTCGCCGGATGGACACCTCGCAGTTCCTACGCGGCAGCCAAGTCGTATCTCACCTCGTTCACGCAGGCTGTCCACCACGAGTCGGCTCGGGACGGAATTCGAATCATGGCCCTGTGCCCCGGATATACCAAGACCGAGTTCCACCAGCGCGGCGGCTTCGAGACCACGAAGCTTCCGAAGTTCATGTGGCTTGACGCCTCGAAGGTTGTGGCCGACGGCTGGTCTGACTTCAAGCGCGGCAAGGTCGTATCGGTGCCGGGAGTCCTTTACAAGCTCGCCCGCTTCGTCCTGCGTTTCCAGTAACTAGAAGCCGACGGTCTCGCCCGCGTGCGGGGCGTAGGCGTTCCATGTTGTTTCAGCGGTGACGCGAGCGGCGAACGATTCGGCCACACCGGATTCACCGTGAACGACGAAGACCTTCGCGGGCGGCTCGGTGCCCGACCTCAACCAGGACAACAGTTCGGTTCCGTCTGCGTGAACCGAGAATGACTGAATCTGTTCGATTCGAGCTTTGACCTCGACGTCTCGGCCGTGCATTCGAACCGTCGCTGCGCCGTCAACGAGTGAGCGCCCGCGCGTGCCGATTGCTTGATATCCCACAAGGATCACGGTGTGAAGGGGGTTGGGCAACATCTCACGGAGGTGGTGAACCACTCGACCGCCCGTACCCATGCCCGACGCCGAAATGATGATGCACGGTTGCGTGGGGTTATTGATGGTCTTGGATTCGTCGACGGTGACGAGCTCTTTGAGCGTTCCGGGATCGAACGGATCGCGACCGACCCACTCGGCGCGGACGTCCTCGCGGATGTCCGCGCTTCCGCCATCGATAGCCTCCCGATAGAAATCGAGTGCCTTGAGCGCCATTGGCGAATCCGCAAAAATCGGGACGCGCGGAATGCCGCCCGACTCCATCAGCTTGCGGAGCTCGATGAGGATGATCTCGGTGCGGTCTACAGCGAACGCCGGGATGAGGACGGAACCCCCTCGCGCGACAGTTTCAGAAATGACGGTCGCGAATTCATCCGTCGGGGTCTCGTGTGAACGGTCGCCGTAGGTTGACTCGATGACGACCGCGTCGATGTGACCGGCCGGAAGAGTGTGGGGCGTGACCAGCAAGGGGTGTTCGCCGCGGCCCAGGTCACCCGAGAACACGATGCGCTTCCCTCCGATGTCGATGACGACAATCGAGGCGCCGAGGATGTGCCCGGCGGGGTGGAACGTGACCGTGACGCCCGGCGCCACGTCGACGGAGCGACCAAACTCCTCATGTGAAAACAGACGGATGGCACGGTCGGCATCGTTCTCGTCATACAGCGCAACCGGCGGGTTGTGCTTGGAAAACTTTTTCTTGGCTGCGTATTCCGCGTCTTCGACCTGAATTCGAGCCGAGTCGCGCAAGATGACGTCCGCCAGCTTGGCGGTGTTCGCCGTCGCGTGGATTCGGCCCGCAAAACCGTCCTTGACGAGCCGGGGCAAGTATCCGCAGTGGTCGAGGTGCGCGTGCGTGAGGACTACTGCGTCAATCGTCGACGGTTCAACCTCGAGCGGCTCCCAGTTCTTGAGACGCAGTTCCTTGAGACCTTGGAAGAGACCGCAGTCGACGAGAATCGAGGTGTCGCCGGACCGAACGAGGAACTTGCTTCCCGTTACAGTGCCCGCAGCACCGAGAAACGTGATGGTCGGTTCGCTCGAGTTGGTCACACAGCCATCTTCGCACGGTCCTACGCGTGGGAGTCGACCCGGCCGTCGACCGTCACGTACAGCGCACTCATCGCGTCGTTTCCGAACGAATTCAGGTCCGCATCGAAGTACAGCACCGCACAACCGTCAGCGCTGGCAGCAGTAGCCATGTCCGGTCCTCCGCTGATGATCGCAGTGGCCCACACATCGCTCGTCACGATGTCGTCCGAAACCACGGTTGCGGAGATGATTGAAGGACCGTCGGTCACCTTCCGCCAGATGTGTTCCCCGCGATCGTGCGTGCCACTGGTGGCGATTGCGCACCAGCGGGAATTGAGAACGATGCCAGTCAGCATTGCTGCAGGGTCGGTGGGGTGACCGATTGCGGTCGGCCACTCAACGTCACCAGCGACGATAATGTCGCCGCCAACGTTGAGGGAAAACTCAGTGACCCCGTTCGCACGCAGCACCTCTGCGCCGGCGGCGATGGCGTCGGCCTTGACGATCCCCGACAGGTCAATCACGTCGTCGACACGGTGCGGGGTGAACGCGCCGCCCGTCCGGTTTCGCCACTCGATAGCGCGGGCATAGGTTTCTCTAATATCCGCGTCAAGGTCCGCCAACGTCGCCTCTCCCCGCGCAAGCCGGGACAGTGGTGATTCGTCGCGATACAAGGAATAGGTCTCGTCATACATTGCCAGCACGCCGCGCACTCCCGCCACTGCCGCGGGGTGCTCGTCCACGAATCGGTCAGGAATACGAAGGGACGCCACGGTCCCCATCACGTTCCAGACGTCGACCGTCATCCGGTGAAACCGGCCTGATCTAGAGCGGACTGAGCGGATTGTTTGTAGCTATCGGTCGAGATGGTCGCACGCGAGACGTTCCCGAAGTTCACCGTTTGGTACTGCACAATTGCGTCATTCAAGATAGGAATCACCCGAGCATTAATTTGTTGCGACTCACGGTCATCGCCAGGTTGTTGAAGGGCAGTCGCGCTCGCAATCGACCCGTTCGTGATGACGACCTCTACTTGCATAGGACCGTAACGCGTCTGGACGACGTCTCCCACATAGGTGCCGTCGGTGGCCGTCGATGCGCTCGACGTGGAGTCCGATTCGGTGGCAGAGGTGTCGGAATCGGTCGATTCAGTGGTTGTCGATTCGGTGGACGCCGAGGTGTTGTCTGTCGCGTCCTGAGCGGATTCATCCGTTGAGGCGTTGACGACGCCGGATCCCCACGCGATTCCGGTAGCAAGCACGCCCATGGTGGCCATTCCGGAAATGAATGCAGCAGGTGTTCTCATGTGTGTCCCTTTTCTTTACCAGGCAAATTTTTCGGCGTGAATTCGCATCTCGGAAACTCCGGCGCGACGAAGATCGTTCTCAATTGCGTCCATCCACTGATCGGGTCCGCAGATATAGAAGTCCCAATCGGCGGGCTTAGCGATGATGTCGGTAATGGTTGCTCCCTGCTCGGATTCCTCAAGCGGCAACCATGGTGTGCGAATCCCTCGGCTTCCGGTCAACTCGTACACGGTGCCTTGCTTGGCAATCACAATGTCGGTGATCTCGTCCATGAGGAAAAGCTCTTCCTCGGTTGACGCGCGACCGACCACCACCATTTCGCCCGGCGCGACAACGAATTCTTCCGCGAGAGCACGAATCGGTGCAAGCCCAATCCCTGAGCCAATCAGCGCAACACGGTTTGTGGTGCGGTCGTCGCCGGTGAAAATTCCGTACGGGCCTTCGAACCAGACGGTTGTGCCGGGACGCACGTTCTGAAGGATCGCGGTGGAGTCCCCGAGCGCTCGAACGGTGATACGCACCGTGTTTCCGGTCGGCACCGCGGAGATGGAAAAGGGGTGCGCTTCTTGCCACACCTTCGGGGCGAAGAACCGCCAGTGTGCGAAGTTGCCCGCGACGAATCCGGCCTTGTCCAACCTGCGACCGCGCATGTAAATAGAGACGACGCCAGGGCCTTCAATTTCGACGCGATCCACGACGAGGCGGTGACGTATTGAGCGCACGATGGGGACCGCGACGCGGAACACGACGATGCACCCAACGGCGAGGATGTACAGACCGAGCCAGTACGCGCGACCGACAGTTCCTTCACCGAACAGTCCCGACCACGAGAACTGGTGAAAGATGCCGAGAATCATCGCGGCGTACGAGGCGAGGTGAATGAGATGCCAGACACGGTGAGGAAGTCGCTTCTTGACCGCGACCAGGCTGGTAACAACGATGGCAATCATGACACCAAGCGCCAACCATGCCATGAGCATGTCGGTGTTCGTTTGGATGAGGGCGATTGACTCCTCGACGACGTTGATCCCATCGCGCGACGCGTAGTCGAGAACAAGGCCCGCGAGGTGAACAAGCATGAGGTACAGGACCGGCTTGCCGAGCTTCTTGTGCAACGACAGCGCACGGTCGTGACCGAACAGATTGTCGATGGCCGGAACTCGTGCCGCGAGTACAAGCATGACGAGGAATAGGTTGGTGCCAATCAGGCCAGCGACGACTCCGAGCGCGTACGGAAGGTTGTCCACGGTGCTGAAGTACTGAACGCCCCCGTCCGCAAAGAAGAGAGCGACGGCGATTGCGGTCGACACCGGGATGATCGATTCGGCAACATCGCGGGCCGTCATGCGGCGCTTCGCTCGTTTCAGGAACGCGGTTGCTCGTGTGCTCATGGTTACAGAAAACTCTTCCGCACTTGGCAAACCCTGCAGGTTTTCTGTGAGCCTTCTATGAACATCGTGCCGTCTGTCTTAGCCCTGATACTGATCCAGCGCGGTGATTTTCGGACCCGACGTCGGCACGTACCCGTCGAGAGCGTCTCGTTGCCAGAGTCCCTTGATGTAGTCCAGTTCCTCCTTGTTCGGAAGGATCGCGTATTGAGACCCCACCATCGCCGATTTTTCTATCGGCATGGTGAATTGGCGCAACTGGGAACGATCGAATGGTGTGAGTTCCGTCGCGGTGCGAACGATCCAGCCCGAGTTCAGCCCCTCGTCGACGATCAGCAGATTGCCGACCGCGGTTGCCACTTGCGCCATTTTTCCGGGGTTGGACAGCAACCCGAGTGACAGCATCTTGTCGGTCACCGCTGCGACAAATCGTTGCTGGTTTGCGACACGCGACACGTCGCCGTCCGAGAACGCGTGGCGTTCACGAACGTAAGCGAGTGCGCGAGCGCCCTCCAGCGTGATGACACCCTTGTCGTAGGAGAAGCGGCGACGCTCGTAATTGTTCGTGTCAGACGTAAATGCGACGGGGTTGTCGACTGTCACACCGCCGAGGATCTCGGTCAGTTCCTTGACGCCGCTGAAGTCGATGAGGACGAAGTGGTCGATGTGAATTCCGAGAAAGCCCTCGACCGTCGAGATGGCACAGGGAACTCCGCCGTACGACATTGCCCAGTTTGCTTTGCCCTTGCCGTAACACGGGATGGTGAGCCAGGTGTCGCGAGGGATTGACATCATCTGGACACTCTTTCGGTCACCCGAAATGTGCATGACCATGATTACATCCGAACGGTTACCGGTAGCCGACGGATCGGTTCCGAGTCGCCCGCGGGAGTCACTGCCGAGGATGAGGATGTTCTCGGGTGCGTACGGGCTGGTGTACTTCGGGGCTGGTGTCTGCGTGATGACGTCTTCGACAACAGTCGTTCCCGCATCGAACTGAGCGGCGAGGAACCAGGCGTACCCTCCTACTGTGCCCGCGATCGTGAGAACGCTGACGAGAGCGACGGTGAGAATTGTGCGAAGTCGCTTCGATACGGGACGTGCGTGTCGTGCCCCGTCCACTCGATGTTTGGCTGCTGTCTTCTGTCGTTTCATCATTCGCAATCCGTTGGTGTCCAAACCTCAATTTTACTGCGACGCAGTCGACACCGTCACCGTGGTTCGATTTTGTCTGTTGCGACAAAGTGGCAGAGTTAACTCATGAGCGATTCGTCCTACTTTGAACTACTCCCTCGTGAAAAGACGCCGTTCCCACATCGAACCTTGACAACCGACGGTGTGTCGGTGGTTGGTGCCGGTGACGACTCTCTCCTGAAGGTCGATGGCGCCGCGCTCGAGGCACTCGCCTACGAGGCATTCAAAGAAGTCAACTACTTCCTGCGCCCAACCCACCTCGCTCAGTTGCGTCACATCGTCGACGACCCCGAGTCGTCGGGCAACGACCGTTACGTTGCGCTCGACCTGCTCAAGAACGCGAACGTCTCGTCCGGCGGTGTCCTTCCCATGTGCCAAGACACGGGGACCGCACTCGTCCACGCCAAGCGCGGGCACCGAATCGTCACCGATGGCCACGATAAGGAATACCTCTGGAACGGAATCGCGCGCGCGTACCGTGACCTCAACCTGCGCTATTCGCAGATGGCCGCGGTGACGACGTGGAACGAGGTCAACACAAAGACGAACCTTCCCGCCGAAATCGACATCCAGTTCGCCGAGGGCGACACCTACGAATTCCTGTTCATGGCGAAAGGTGGCGGAAGCGCCAACAAGTCGTTCCTGTACCAAGAGACGAAAGCGATTCTCGACGAGACCCGCATGTTGGAGTTCCTGCGCGAGAAGATCGAGTCGATTGGAACGGCCGCCTGCCCGCCGTATCACCTGGCCGTCGTCATCGGCGGGACGTCGGCTGACTTCGCGATGAAGACCGCCAAGCTCGCATCGACCCACTATCTCGACTCGCTTCCGACCGAGGGCAACGACGAGGGAAGCGGATTCCGCGACCCCGAGTTCGAACAGAAGGTGTTCGAGATGACCCAGACGATCGGGTTCGGCGCACAGTTCGGTGGCAAGTACTTCTGTCACGATGTTCGCGTCGTTCGACTGCCTCGTCACGGCGCCTCGCTTCCCATCGCGATCGCGGTGTCATGTTCCGCCGACCGCCAAATCCTCGCCACCATCAGCAAGGACGGCGTCGTCATCGAGGAACTCGAACACGAACCATCAAAGTTCATTCCCGAGACCGGCCTCGTCGCAATCGAGGAGTCGTCGCCGGCCCACCCCATCGACCTGTCCACGCCGATGGACGAGATTCGTGC
>JBEGTE010000041.1:0-7381 GCA_041179605.1 Actinomycetota bacterium
GAAAAGCGTGAACGCACCGCGACCGAGTCGCTCCTGACTGTCGCGTTCGGCGTGGAAATGGTCATCGTGCTGTTCGGTACGATCGCAATCGCGGGCGCGCACAAGCAGCAAGCCCTTGAAATCGTCATCGCGGCAATTCTGTTGATGGGCGTTCTTGCTCTCGGCGCAGCTACCTTGCGCCGCGGACTCAGCCCCATCGCTTTCGTCACGCAGGCGGTGCTGTTGCTTCCCGTCGCGACCGAACCACTGTGGCTTGTCGCGTGGGTGATTTGTGAAATCTTCTGGGTATCGTGCCTAGTGAAAGGTCGACAGCTCGACCGCCGAAAGGAACAGAAATGACGGAATCGCAGGACACTCTCGTCCTCATCAAACCCGACGGTGTTGAGCGCAACCTCATCGGCGAAATCCTTCGCCGGATCGAAACGAAGGGGTACGAGGTCGTCGACCTGCGCATGCTGACCCCGACCCGCGAGCTGCTCACCGCGCATTATGCCGAACACGAGGGCAAGCCGTTCTTCGAGCCGCTGCTCGAGTTCATGTCGAGCGGGCCTGTCGTGGCTGCCCGCGTTCGCGGACACCGCGCCATCGAAGGATTCCGGTCTCTGGCCGGAGCGACGGACCCGACGACAGCAGCGCCCGGCTCAATCCGCGGCGATCTCGGGCGCGACTGGGGTGTCAAGGTTCAGAAGAACCTCGTGCACGGCAGCGACTCGCCCGAATCGGCCGAGCGCGAACTCGCTCTCTGGTTCTAGTTCCCGTTCAGCAGTAACGGCAACAACAGCGGGAAGTGCTGGATGATCAACAGCGCAATCGCGCCGAGGTTGATGACCGGCAGAATCCACGAGTAGGGCAAAACCGCTGCACCAATCCGCGAAACGCGCTCGTTGTCGAACAGAAGCTTTTCACGCATCAGCCACGGCGTGATAATCCACACCATGATCGTCTGAGTCGTCCACGTCGCCATGCACCACAGGCATAGGAACCCAATGTCGTATACGGCTTCGGTGAACAGCCACATGAGAAAGCCCCACGCGGCGAACATCCCGATTGCGAAGATGCGCCAATACCAACGGGCAAGAGTCGCACCGGCCAACATGACGGCGCCAGTCGCGGCGACGACACCCCAACCGGCGATTCCCCAGAAATAGTTGGGGACGGTGAAGAACTGGTGCGCTTCCTCGGACTGCATGACATTCCCACACGAGAAGAACGGGTTGATGTTGCACGACGGCTGCACCCCGTCCTTGAGGAGCCAGAACCCTTCCGTTGCCAACGTGATCGACGCGGCGACGGACAACAGTCCGAACACGAGCAGGAACGTGCCGAACGCTGTGCGTCCGCGGAATTCTGGGTTCACGTTCCCATTATCGCGCGTCACAACACAACCCACAGCGCGCACACCAGTGAAACCAATACGACGGGTGTCCAGGTGTACCGTTCCTTGGCGCTTCGTGAGATGCCGTTCATCACCGTTCCCAGTGCAAAGAATGCAACAAACACCCAGTCGAGCACCGACCCAACCGACTCCCCGAACGGTGGAGCCCACCAGCCGGCTCGCGACCCGAAATGGGCGATCTGGACGCCGTAAACCACGAGACTGATTGCGCTAGAAGCTCTCAAGTTTCGGGGAAGCGTTCCCTTATTTTGCCCGCCGAAAGCCCATTCGCCCCAGGGCGCACCCGCTGCGAGGGCGATCTGGAAAACGGACACGAGGACAGCAATTCCTGCCAGAATTGCGGCCGAAATCTGAATGTCGGTCATGACGCCAGCATAAGTCGGCTATGATGAAGGTGCGCGATTGATCGTGCACGACTTTTCCGGGCATTACCGGGTACAGGGACTTTCGGGTCCGAGCGGCTAGCCAGCGCCGCGCGTGGTGAGAGCACGCAGGACACATCACCGATGTGTTTGTGACAACAAGATTTCAGGGGTTTTACCCCGACAGAGTTCCGGTTTCCGTAAGGGAACCGCCGAGAGGTGCACCATCTCATGGTGGAAAATACAGAATTTGACCCGGCGAACTACGTTTCGTCACCATTCGACGCTCCCGAGTCGCGACCCGTTCCGGCCGTGACCGACGAGGCAGTCACGGAAGTCACGGACGTCGCCGTTGCAGAAGTAGAGGGCGCTCTGGCGGCCGACGCAACCGAAGAGGCGGCTCCGGTGGAGCCCGCGAAGCCCGTTTTTGAGCCGATTGTGCTCGAATCGCCGATGCAACTCGTGTTCCGTGCACCGGACCCTCAATACGTTCCGATTCGCCCGACCCGTGGCGATGACGACTCGCAACCTGTTCGCCGCCGCGCACGCGGAAACCGCGCCGAGCGCTCTGAGCGAGTCGAGCGCGTACTCATCGAGCCCGAACTGATTACCGAACCGCAGCGCATCAAGGGCTCGACGCGAATCGAGGCGAAGCGTCAGCGTCGCCGTGACTCGCGTGAAATCGGTCGTCGCCGTCCGGTCGTCACCGAAACCGAATTCCTCGCCCGCCGCGAAAGCGTCGACCGTCAGATGATTGTTCGCACCAAGGATGGCCGCATCCAGATCGGTGTGCTCGAAGACAAGGTTCTCGTCGAACACTACGTTGCGCGCTCGAGCGAGTCGAGCCTTATCGGGAACGTCTACCTCGGCAAGGTTCAGAACGTCCTTCCGTCGATGGAAGCTGCGTTCGTCGACATCGGCCGTGGCCGCAATGCGGTTTTGTACTCGGGTGAAGTCGACTGGGACGCCGCCGCTGCCGAAGGCGAAAAGAACCAGCCCCGCAAGATCGAACTCGCGCTGAAGTCGGGGGACACCGTCCTCGTCCAGGTCACCAAGGACCCGGTCGGACACAAGGGTGCTCGACTCACCAGCCAGATCAGCCTGCCCGGGCGTTACGTCGTGTACGTGCCGAGCGGTTCCATCAACGGAATTTCGCGCAAGCTGCCGGAATCCGAGCGCTCGCGCCTCAAAAAGATTCTCTCGACTGTCCTGCCTGAAAGCGCCGGCGTCATTGTCCGCACCGCCGCCGAAGGTGCGTCGGAAGAGCAACTGACTCTCGACGTCCAGCGCCTCACCGCGCAGTGGGACGCGATTCACAAGAAGATCGAAACCGGTCACGCCCCGCAGTTACTGCACTCGGAGCCCGACCTGCTCGTCAAGATCATTCGCGACGTCTTCAACGAAGACTTCCAGAGCATCGTCATTCACGGCGATGACGCCCACGCGGTCATCACCGATTACCTCGGCCAGGTCGCTCCCGACCTCATCGAACGCGTTGTCGTCCACAACGATGGAACCGACCCGTTCGACACGTACCGAATCAACGAACAGATCGTCAAGGCGCTGGACCGCAAGGTGTGGCTGCCGTCGGGTGGTTCGCTCATTATCGACCGCACCGAGGCAATGACGGTTATCGACGTCAACACCGGCAAGTTCGTCGGCTCGGGCGGAAACCTTGAAGAGACAGTCACGAAGAACAACCTCGAAGCAGCCGAGGAAGTCGTGCGTCAGTTGCGCCTTCGCGACATCGGCGGAATCGTCGTCATCGACTTCATCGACATGGTTCTTGAATCGAACCGCGACCTCGTTCAGCGCCGCCTCATCGAGTGCCTGTCGCGCGACCGCACCAAGCACCAGGTCGCCGAAGTCACCAGCCTTGGACTCATCCAGATGACCCGTAAGAAGTTGGGGCTCGGCCTCCTCGAAACCTTCGGCGAGGCGTGCGAGGTCTGCGCTGGTCGCGGACTCATCGTTCACCACGAGCCCGTCGCCAAGAGCCGTCCGACAGATGCCCCGGCCGAAAGCTCGTCGGGGTCGCGTCGAGGTCGTGGCAAGCAGACGCAACAGAAGCAGGCGCCCGTCGGCGGAACGCACGAGATCACCGAAGGCGCACGAAACGCGCTCGCGGCGATTGCGGCGTCGACCGTTCACGCGGACACCGTCGAACAACCCGAAACGGCCGCGGTTTCCAACGCTGGAATCTCGGATCTGGACTCGCTGCTCGAGGCGATTCCGGAAGCAAAGACGGGGGAGCGCCAGTCGCGCCGTCCTCGTCGCGCAACAAAGAAGTCGGTCCCGCAAGAGGCAGACACGACGGAATAGTCGTGATTTGCCCAGACGGGCAGATTCGACTATTCTTGACCCTTGGTGCGTTAACCCGTTTGGGGTGCGCACGCAGTTTTCGAAAGGACATCACCGTGGTTTACGCAATCGTGCGCGCCGGAGGCCGTCAGGAAAAGGTCGAAGTTGGGACCATCCTCACCGTCGACCGTCTCTCGAACGTCGCCAACGGCACCATCGAGCTCGCTCCCGTTCTCCTCGTAGACGGTGACAAGGTCGAGTCGGACGCCGCCAAGCTGTCGAAGGTCACCGTGACCGCAGAGGTTCTGAACGACCTCCGTGGACCGAAGATCATCATCCACAAGTTCAAGAACAAGACCGGGTACCACAAGCGTCAGGGCTTCCGCGCTGACCTGACCCGCGTCAAGGTCACGAGCATCAAGTAGTCGAGGGAGAGCACCGACATGGCACACAAAAAGGGAGCGTCGTCCACTCGTAACGGACGCGACTCGAACCCCCAGTACCTCGGCGTGAAGCGCTTCGGCGGTCAGGTCGTCAAGGCCGGCGAAATCATCGTTCGCCAGCGTGGCACCCACTTCCACCCCGGCGCAGGCGTCGGTCGTGGCAAGGACGACACGCTTTTCGCTCTCGTTGCAGGCTCGGTCGAGTTCGGCAGCAAGGGACGCCGCAAGGTCGTCAACATCGTCGCTGCGTAGCGATGAGTTTTTGGCGGGGCGGGCTTCGGCCCGCCTCGTCGTATTTTCAGGGAAGGAGGAACCGTGGTCTCGTTTGTCGATGAAGTGACGGTTCACCTCCGCGCGGGTCACGGCGGAAACGGCTGTGTGTCTGTTCGCCGTGAAAAGTTCAAGCCCCTCGCCGGTCCCGACGGCGGCAATGGCGGCAACGGCGGAGACATCGTCCTCGTCTCCGACCCGCAGGTCACGACTCTTCTCGACTTTCATTACCGCCCGCACCGAAACAGCCCCAACGGCGGTTTCGGAATGGGCGACAACCGCTCGGGTTACAAGGGCGAACCGCTGTTTTTGCCCGTTCCCGTCGGAACAGTCGTCAAGGACGTCGACGGTCAACTGATCGTCGACATGGACCAGCCGGGCTTGGAGTACGTCATCGCACCGGGCGGTCAGGGCGGACTCGGCAACGCTGCCCTCGCGTCGACCAAGCGCAAGGCACCCGGCTTCGCACTCCTCGGAACCCTCGGGTGGGAGGGCGATGTCGTCCTCGAACTCAAGACCGTCGCCGACGTCGCTCTCGTCGGATTCCCGTCGGCAGGCAAGTCGTCGCTCGTCGCCGCAGTTTCTGCGGCCAAGCCCAAGATTGCCGACTACCCGTTTACGACTCTGCACCCGAACCTCGGTGTGGTCGACGTCGAGCAGTACCGGTACACGATCGCCGACGTGCCGGGACTCATCGAAGGTGCTTCTGAGGGCAAGGGCCTCGGACTCGACTTCCTCCGTCACGTCGAGCGCTGTCGCGTGCTCGTTCACGTCATCGACTGTGCGACGCTTGAGCCCGGCCGTGACCCGATCAGCGATTTCGATATCATCCGCGACGAACTTGCGGCGTACCCGGTTCCGGACGGCGCACTGCCGTTGCTTGACCGCCCCCAGGTGATCGTTCTCAACAAGGTGGACGTGCCCGAGGCCCGTGACCTGGCGGACATGGTTCGCGCGGATTTCCAGGCGAAGGGCTTCGAGGTGTTCGAAGTGTCGACCGCGGCCCGTATCGGACTGCGCGAACTGACGCTTCGACTCGGCCAGATCATCGGCATCGACCGCGCACAGCGCGAGGCGGCCGAAAAGAACCGCGAACGAATCGTCATCCGTCCGAAGGCGGTCAACGAAAAGGAACTCCACATCGTGGTCGAGGTACGAGGTGACGACACGACCTTCCGTGTGCGTGGGTCGAAGCCTGAACGGTGGGTTCAGCAGACGGACTTCACCAACGAAGAAGCGATCGGGTACCTGTCGGATCGACTGGCCAAGATCAACCTGGACGACGAGTTGTTCAAGGCCGGGGCGACCCCGGGCGCGACCGTCTACATTGGCGAGGGCGACCGCTTCGTGTTCGATTGGGAGCCGACCCTGACCAGCGCCGCAGAACTCATCACTGGTCCTCGTGGAACCGACGCCAGACTCGACCCCAACGCGCGCACCACGAACAAGGAACGCCGACTGTCCTACAAGGAACGCATGGATGCCAAGGCAGCCGCCCGAGCCGAACTCGAAGACGAGCGCAAGGCCGGGCTGTGGACGGAGGAGGACGGTCGTGACGCGTAGTGAAGTGACGTCAGCGAATCGCATCGTTGTTAAGGTCGGGTCATCATCTATCAGCGGCGACAACGCACCTGCACTTCCGAAAATCGTCGATGCACTCGCTGCCGCACACGCACGCGGAGCCGAGGTCATCCTCGTCTCATCCGGCGCAATCGCATCGGCACTGCCGTTCTTCGGGCTCGACGCCCGCCCCAAAGACGACCTCGTCACGGAACAGGCCGCTGCAGCGGTCGGTCAGACGATTCTGATGGACCGCTACCGTGACGCGCTGCGTCCGCACGACATCGTCGGTGCACAGATTTTGTTGACCGCGAGCGACTTCGACAACGAGTCGACGCGCGTCAACGCACAGGCCGCGCTGTCCAAGTTGTTGCAGTTGCGCTTCCTTCCGATCGTGAATGAGAACGACACTGTCGCCACTCACGAAATCCGTTTCGGCGACAACGACCGACTTGCCGCCCTGGTTGCAACTCTCGTCAACGCTGACCTGCTCGTTCTGCTCAGCGATGTCGACGCGTTGTACTCGAAGCCACCACAGGAAGACGGCGCCGAGAAGATCGACTTCGTCACCCACGAAGATGACCTTGCCGGAATCGTCATCGGCGGGAACGGTTCGCTCGTCGGAACCGGTGGAGCCGAAACCAAGGTTCAAGCCGCCCGTCACGCAACCGACCACGGCGTTCCCGTCATCCTCACGTCCGCTGCAAACGTCGGTTCCGCACTATCCGGGGACGACGTCGGAACCTGGTTCGAGGCCGCGCCCGGCTCGCACAATCTAGACTGACGCCATGTCGGACGGATTCCAGCGCATCCTCGACGACGCCCGGTTGGCGTCGATCGTTCTCGCACGAACCAGCACCACCGACAAGAATGCGGCACTCGAGGCAATCGCCGCCGCAATCGACGCGAACAGCGAACGAATCGTCACGGCGAACTCATCGGACTACGCGCGCAGTGAAGCCGACGGGATGGAAGCGGGACTGCTCGACCGTCTTCGCTTAACTCCCGAACGTGTGGCCGGCCTCGCATCCGCGGTCCGAGACCTCATC
>JBEGTE010000042.1:0-7217 GCA_041179605.1 Actinomycetota bacterium
GAGGCGACCGGTCGCAAGCTCCGTGCGTTGTTCGCGTGGAAGCAGGCTGACGCCGACTACACCGAGGGCACTGCCGCTCGCTAGTCGTCATTCGACCACACGGAACCCCGGGCTTCGGCTCGGGGTTCCGTCATTTACGCTGGAGGCATGACGGACGCCACTGAACCCACCCGATTGGGCGAGCGAGAACGTGTGCTGTTTGCGGCGCTCGGTGGCCTGTATTTGGGTTTGACGGTCGCATGGCTTTTTGCCGTGCAGGCAAATCAGCTCATCGGCATCGACGACACGTTTCAGGTTGCGATGATGAACTTCGGTGAATTCTTTGCGATTGTTGCGGCACCACTGTGGTTCTTCGCCACATTTTCACAAATCACGACCACCACGCGCCGTGTGGTTTCTCTGGCAATCGGGCTCGTCGTTCTGTTCCCGTTCCCGCTGTTTTTTGGGGTGACGGGATGACGACCGCAGCTGCATCGAAACCCGGCAGTCTCGGTCGGCTCATTGTTGCGGTCGTCGCCGTCGCGCTCTATTCCTATCCTTTCTGGACTGCTCTCGGGAACCTCATCAACCTCCCTGCCTACTACGGCAACCAGTTCGGCGTCACCGCCGAGCAGGTGCCCTGGACGTTATTGATTGCAGGAGTCGTGACGCCGATCCTGGTGTTCGTTGCTTCCATCACATTCGCGTGGCGTCGTGGCGCGGGTGCTCTCGCGCTGTTTCTCACCACGGGGTTTGCGGTGATCAACGCGATTTCGCTGTCAATCCTTGCGTTCGAAAAGGAAGTCGAACTGCGAATCGTCATCGACTTCCTTACGGGGTCCTAGCCGCGCCCGATAGAATGAGGGAACTGCCCCAACGAGCGTGGCGGTCCCCATGTTCAATGCGGCACCACCACTCGCCGCCCGGCACGAATGAAGGAACCCCGTGGCTAAACCCATCGTGTTGATTGCGGAGGAACTCTCGCCCGCCACCGTCGAGGCGCTCGGCCCTGACTTTGACGTGCGCACCGTTGACGGAACCGACCGAACTGCGCTTCTGGCCGCACTTCCTGATGCGCAAGCGCTGCTCGTCCGCTCGGCAACCCAGGTCGATGCTGAGGCGATCGCGGCGGGCAAGAACCTCGTCGTCGTCGCCCGAGCCGGTGTTGGACTCGACAACGTCGACATTAAATCCGCAACCGCCGCCGGAATCATGGTTGTCAACGCTCCCACCTCGAACGTCATTTCGGCCGCCGAGTTGGCGATCGGGCACCTTTTATCTCTGGCGCGATTTATCCCCGACGCGAACCACTCCATGAAGGCCGGGGAGTGGAAGCGCTCCAAGTTCACCGGTGTTGAATTTTTTGACAAGACCATCGGAATTGTGGGGCTTGGACGCATCGGGGCGCTCGTCGCCGAACGACTGGCCGGTTTCGGCGTGACCCTCATCGCATACGACCCGTTCGTGCCGCCCGCCCGCGCGCAGCAACTCGGTGTTCACATGGTTGAACTGGACGAGCTGATGGAACGCAGCGACTTCATCACGATTCACATCCCCAAGACCGCGGAGACGACGGGACTGATCGGTGCGAAGCAGTTCGCCAAGGCCAAGCCGACCCTTCGAATCGTCAACGCGAGCCGCGGTGGAATCATTGACGAGGATGCGTTGTTTGACGCGCTCAAATCGAACCGGATTGCCGGCGCGGGCCTGGACGTGTTCGTCAAAGAACCGCCGACCGATTCCCCGCTGCTCGGGCTCGACAACATTCAGTTGACGCCTCACCTTGGCGCGTCGACCGACGAAGCTCAAGAAAAGGCCGGAATCGCCGTCGCCAAGTCGGTCAAGTTGGCGCTCGAAGGTGAACTCGTTCCCGACGCGGTGAACGTCGCCGGAGGAGTAATCGACCAGTCGGTTCGCCCGGGACTTCCGCTCATGGAAAAGCTTGGACAGGTGTTTGCGGGTCTCGCCACTCACGCCATCGCCGCAATCGATGTCGAGGTCCGCGGTGAGATCGCCAACTTCGACGTGTCGGCTCTGAAGCTCGCCGCACTCAAGGGTGTTTTCTCGGCAGTCGCATCGGAACAGGTTTCCTACGTCAACGCTCCGCTTCACGCGGAACAGCGCGGAGTCACCGTTCGACTCGTCACCGAAACGAAGTCGGATGAATACCGCAACCTCCTCACCATCCGCGGGACTCTCGTTGACGGGACGCAGATTTCCGTCGCGGGAACTCTGACGGGAACCCGTCAGGCGCAAAAGATTGTCAGCATCAACGACTTCGACGTCGAGGTGCCGATGGCCGAGCACTTCATCGTCATGGTCTACACCGACCGCCCCGGAATCGTCGCCGTGTATGGCAAAGAATTCGGCGACGCGAAGATCAATATCGCCGGAATGCAGATTGCCAGGCAGACTCGCGGTGGAACTGCGCTCAGCATCCTCACGGTCGACTCGCGTGTTCCCGACGCCGTGCTTGACAAGGTTGCGACCGAAATTGACGCGACAATGATGAAAGCAATCGAAGTAGTCGAGCTGTAAGGAACCCCATGTCACGCGTGCTCAACATCGCCGTCATCCCCGGTGACGGAATCGGACCAGAAGTCACCGCCGAGGCGCTCAAGGTGCTTCGCGCGGCGATCGGGTCTGCTGCCGAAGTTCGGGCGACCGAGTACACGCTCGGCGCGGCACACTATCTTGCGACTGGCGAGATCTTGTCAGACGAGACGTTAGCTGCTCTGGCGACTCACGAGGCCATCCTGTTCGGAGCTGTCGGTGGCGACCCGCGCGACGAACGACTCGCCGGTGGAATCATCGAACGCGGGTTGCTTCTCAAACTGCGTTTCGCGTTCGATCACTACGTCAACTACCGACCGACCACGTTGTTCCCCGGTGTCGAGAGCCCGCTCGCTGACCCCGGTTCGGTCGACTTCGTCATCGTCCGTGAAGGAACAGAGGGACCGTACGTCGGCAATGGCGGCGTTTTGCGTCGTGGTACTCCTCACGAAATCGCGACCGAATCATCGGTCAACACCGCGCACGGAGTCGAACGAGTCGTCCGTTTCGCGTTCGACGCGGCGCGCAGCCGTGACAAACACCTCACCCTGGTGCACAAAACCAACGTCCTGACGTTCGCTGGGGCCCTCTGGCAGCGCACGGTTGATGCTGTCGCCACCGAGTTTGTCGACGTCAAGGTTGATTACCTCCACATCGACGCTGCAACCATCTTCATGGTCACCGACCCGTCTCGCTTCGACGTCATTGTGACCGACAACCTCTTCGGCGACATCCTCACCGACCTCGCTGGGGCTATCGGCGGCGGAATTGGTCTTGCCGCCAGTGGGAACCTCAACCCCGACCGCACCTTCCCGTCGATGTTCGAGCCCGTCCACGGATCAGCGCCTGACATCGCTGGTCAGCAAAAGGCCGACCCGACGGCCGCGATCCTGTCTGCCGCGCTGCTCCTCGAGCACAACGGATTCCCCGAACAGGCAGCCGAGATTCACACCGCGGTCCTCGCCGATCTCGCTGCTCGCGGCTCCGACAAGCGATCGACCTCCGCGGTCGGCGACGCCATCGCTGCCCGCCTGTAATCGGAACGGTCCCGCCGGATACGTCCGACAGGACCGCCCGTTGGTTCTAGAGTGCGAATATCGCGATTTCGATCATCAGGATGATGATCTTGACCACGACGAGCACCAGGTCAACGATGGAATGTTTCTCCACTGTGTCCTACTCTCCACAGGCGCAGACCGTGGTGAGCCGTCGAACCGGAACCCCTCACAACTCTGGGAAACCAGGGTCGTTAGGGTTTATACTTGGAGAGATTCATCGCTCCGGAAGTGTTTGTTCCGGTTCGACGCCTCAACAAGCGTCAAATAGGGTCCCTGGTTCCAGTCAGGGGCCTTATTTTCTGCCCGACACAACACTCTGCGCGTTGATGTCATGCGTATTCGATTCTGGAGAAACCGCGCCGCTCTGTGTGTGCCCCGACAGAATCTGGGCATAACCCTGGGGCGGTGTGGATTGGTAGGGTTGAGCCATGTCTGAGCTGGAATTTCACCGACACCTCAATCTGCAGGCGAAGGCGCCGAGCGAGCGCGACGCGATTCTCGCGAATCCGGGCTTCGGCAACTTTTTCACCGATCACATGGTCGACATTTGCTGGTCGGAAAAGGGCGGGTGGCACCGCCCCCGAATCCAGCCGTACGGTCCGATCGAACTCGACCCGGCGGCGTCGGTCTTGCACTACGGTCAGGAAATTTTCGAGGGTTTGAAGGCCTACCGTCACGCGGATGGGTCAATTTGGACGTTCCGCCCCGATGCGAACGCCCGGCGTCTCCAGGCGAGTGCTGCGCGCATGGCGCTTCCCGAACTTCCCGTCGAATACTTCCTGGAGAGCCTGAAGGCGCTCATCGCGGTCGATTCCGAATGGGTTCCCACTGCTGACGAGACGTGCTTGTATCTGCGACCGTTCATGTTCGCAAAGGAGGCATTCCTCGGTGTTCGCCCCGCGAAGAAGGTCGCGTACTACGTCATCGGAAGCCCGGCCGGCGCGTACTTCTCGGGCGGAGTCGCCCCCGTCTCAATCTGGCTGTCCGAGGACTACTCGCGTGCGGGCAAGGGTGGCACGGGTGCCGCAAAGACCGGCGGAAACTACGCCGCATCGCTCGTTGCACAGAACGAGGCGTATGCCAACGGGTGCCAGCAGGTCCTGTTCCTCGACTCGGTCGAGGGAAAATATCTCGAAGAACTCGGTGGCATGAATATCGTTCTCGTCTACAAGGACGGTTCCCTCGTCACCCCCCTGTCCGACTCGATTCTGCCCGGAATTACTCGTGACTCGGTTCTGCAGCTCGCCGAGGAACGCGGCCACCGCGTCACTCGCCGTGCCGTGTCGATCGACGAGTGGCGCGAAGGGTTCGAGAACGGCGACATCGTCGAGGCGTTCGCCTGTGGCACCGCGGCAGTCATTACGCCCATCGGCCAGGTCAAAGCGAAAGACTTCACAATTGGTTCCGCCGACGCGGTCGCCGGCGAGCTGACGATGTCGCTCCGCAAGGAACTCACCGACATTCAGTACGGTCGCACCGCCGACACCCACGGGTGGATGTACCGTCTCGATGTTTGAGCGCGTCCTCCGCGTGGTGCAGGCGTTTCTTGCTGGAATCGTCATCGCAATGCTCGCGACAGTTGTCCACGGTGAGTGGTTCCCGTTTGCTCTCGTGGTCGGATTAGCGACCGTTACGAGTTTCCTCGTCGCACTGCGATTGTTGTGGGAGGACCGAATCGTCACCGTCAGCGGCGCGATTGCCGTCGTCGTGACGGTGTTTGTCTTTTCCCAGCGTTCGGCCGGAGGCAGCGTGCTCATTCAAGCCGACCTGGCGGGAAACGTGTGGGTTTTCGGAACTGCCATCATCGCCGGACTCGCGGTTGCGTGGCCTCAAATCGCCCTTCGCGCGCGCGACTAAACTGAATCCCAGGAGGTCCTCGTGACGTATGTAATCGCTCTTCCCTGTGTGGACGTCAAAGACCGCGCGTGCATTGATGAATGCCCGGTCGACTGCATCTATGAGGGCGACCGCATGTTGTACATCCACCCGGACGAGTGCGTCGACTGCGGTGCGTGTGAACCCGTGTGCCCGGTCGAAGCCATCTATTACGAGGATGACCTCCCTGAAAAGTGGAGCGAGTACTACCGCGCCAACGTCGAGTTCTTCCGCGAGGTCGGTTCCCCCGGCGGCGCCGCCAAGGGCGGGCCGATTCCGGGTGACCACGAGATCGTCGCGGCCTTGCCGCCGCAGGCGTAATGCTGGTCCTTCCCGATTTCCCGTGGAACGCGCTGGCGTCCGCGCGAGAGCGGGCGGAGCGTCACGCTGACGGAATTGTTGATCTCTCGGTTGGTTCGCCCGTTGACCCGACCCCGGCGGTGGTTCGTCGAGCGCTCGAGGCGTCGACGGATGCTCACGGTTACCCCACCACGCAGGGTGCCAAGCAGGTTCGCGAAGCGATTGTCGATTGGTATGCCCGTAACCGTGGTGTGACCACGCTCGACATTTCGAGTGTCATTCCGACGGTCGGCTCGAAGGAGTTCGTCGGACTGCTCCCGACGTTCCTGGGTCTTGGCCCAGGGGACGTCGTGGTTCACCCGACCGTCGCCTATCCGACGTATGACATCGGTGCACGTGTAGTCGGGGCGACGCCTTTCCCGTCCGACGATCCCGCCGAGTGGCCGGCAAACACGAAACTGGTGTGGCTCAATTCGCCCGGCAACCCGACGGGTCGAGTCGATTCGGTCGAGGTACTCGCGAAGGCGGTTGCTCGCGCGCGTGAGCTTGGTGCAGTCATCGCCAATGACGAGTGTTACGCCGCCTTGACGTGGGATGTCGATTCTGCGCCGTCTATTTTGGACGCGCGTGTCACCGGCGGGACTCACGAGGGGATTCTCGCCGCGTATTCGCTTTCGAAGCAGTCGAACCTCGCCGGTTACCGAGCGGCTTTCGTGGCGGGGGATCGCACGCTCATCTCGGGGATTCTCGAAACGCGCAAACACCTCGGTCTGATCACGCCGTTGCCGGTCCAGTCGGCAATGATCGCGGCGTTACGCGATGACGAGCACGTTTCGGTACAGCGCGAGGTGTACCGTCGCCGCCGCGAGGTGTTGCGTCCCGCCGTCGAAGGGGCAGGTTTCCGTATCGACGACTCGGTCGCAGGTCTGTACCTGTGGGCGACGCGCGGCGAGCCGTCGTTCGACACCGTCGATTTCCTTGCCGACCGCGGCATTCTCGTCGCGCCGGGCAGTTTCTATGGCGAAACGGGCGCGAACCACGTGCGTATTGCGCTCACCGCGACCGACGAACGCATCGCCGCGGCCGCCAGTCGACTCGCGTAGCAGTCCTCACCATTCCTGTTCTAGGCTTGTGTCTACTGCACACAATGCATTGTCAGACCGAGGAGAGCCCGTGACCAACGAGCCCAAGATTGCCCGCCTGGAATACCCCGGCGGTTCGGCAGAGTTCCCGATTGTGGAGTCCGTCGACGGGCCCAACGCAATCGACATCGCCACCCTCTCCAAGCAGACCGGTATGAACACCATCGACCGCGGTTTCGTGAACACCGCGTCGACTAAGTCCGCCATCACCTACATCGACGGCGACCAGGGAATCCTTCGTTACCGCGGGTACGACATCGAGGACGTCGCGAAGAACTCGACGTTCATCGAGGTCGCCTATCTCTTGATT
>JBEGTE010000043.1:0-7202 GCA_041179605.1 Actinomycetota bacterium
GTTATTTTGGTTCCCAACTACCAGTGCTACACGGGGGAACTCGATGACGAGGGAGACCCGGTCGAGGCCGACGATCAAGAATCCTTCGACGAGGCGCTCGACTTTGCGCTTAACACCGTCGCGCAAGACTTCGACACCTACGCAGGTGAGGTCATTGAACCGTTTGGCGACAGCACTTGCGCCGTTGAGCTTGCGGACACCGGCGTTGACGTCGCCCCGATTGGAGGCGCTGCGGCGTTTGCAATCGTGACGGGAGCGTTCATTGCCGTGACGCGACGCCGACGAGCATAACGACGGCGATTTCGCGTTGGGCTCGTCCTCAGGGACGGGCCCAACAACTTTGTCCGCCCAACCTCGCGATAACCTTGACACATGGCCGACAAACTTCCCGAGGTTTCGACCCTCACCTACGAACAGGCACGTGACGAACTGATTCAGATCGTTGCGTCACTGGAAAAGGGCACCGCATCTCTTGACGAGTCGGTAACGCTCTGGGAACGCGGCGAGGCGTTGGCCGCACGTTGCGAAGAGTGGCTGGTCGGTGCGCGTGCGCGACTCGAAGCCACCCGAAAGACCGCGGAGTGAGTACCGCACGACAAGGTCGTGCTCGCCAATCCACACTCACCCTCATCGGTGCACTCGGCGCGACCCTCGCGATTGTCGCGGTTATCGTTCTCATCACCGTTCGCCCAGCGAACACTGACCGAGCCGACGTCGACTGGCACGCGGTGCATGACTCTGTCCCCTCGGCGAGTTTGTACGTCGATCCCGAATTCACGACGGCTGACGGTGACTGGTGGAGTAATCGCGCCGAATACATCGGCGGTGACTATGCCGAGTGGTACATCGGTTTCGTTACACCGACCAACGGGTTCGTCGCGATTGAACAGTTCGGCGGTGACCCCTCACCCGAGATGGCCGCGGAACTCGACGACGTAGCCCCGACGTCAAAGATGGTCGGCGGGATGTCGTGGACCGTTTTTGACCGCACCACCGTCGAGAACCCCGGGAACCGCGTGATGATTTATCTCCTGACGGGGATGACGGAGAACGGTAACCTGATGGTGTCGGGCAGTGCACCAATCGAGGAGATTGAGTTGGCCGCGACCCGCGCACTTGAGTCGATCGGAGGTGGGCAGTGACCGAATCGCCCCGGACCCCTCGCGATACCTGGACGTTGATGCGTGACGGAAACGAACGTTTCGTCAACGGGACTCCCGCCCACCCCAACCAAGACGTCTCCCACCGTGACTCGGTGGCGGACGGTCAGACCCCGTACGCCGCTCTGTTCGGGTGTTCGGACTCGCGACTCGGAGCCGAAATCATCTTCGATGTCGGGCTGGGCGACCTTTTTGTCGTACGAAACGCTGGTCAAACGATCTCACAATCTGTCGTCGGGTCGCTCGAATACGCGGTGTCGACGCTCAAGACCCATCTGATTCTCGTGCTCGCTCACGACAAATGCGGTGCGGTTCAAGCAGCAGTCGATTCGCGCCGCGAAGAGTCCGCACTCTTGCCCCCGAACATCCGTGCACTGACGGACACGATTCAGCCGGCGATTGATCGTGTGTTGCTGGCCCACGCCACAACAGATGTTGATGACATCAACGTAGACGAGGTCGGCGCAGAGCACCTTCGCGACACGATCGCCGAACTGCTGGCGACGAGTGAACTCATTTCCGAGGCAGTTGCGATTGGCGAGGTTGCCATTGTGGGTGCTACGTACAACCTGCGCGAAGGACACGTCGTCCCCTCGGTTGTCATCGGCGATATCGATTAGCGCGTCCCGATGAATTCAGTGTTGAGGACCATTGCCCGCCTTGTGCTCGGCGTAGCGCTTGTCTTCGCGGGAACCAGTCATCTAACAGTTGCCCGCTCCACTTTTCAGGCGCAGGTCCCAACCTGGTTACCGCTTGATGCTGACTTCGTTGTTCTCGCATCGGGTGTTGTCGAAATCGTTCTCGGCGCCGCACTGGTCGCGCTCCCCCGATATAAACGCTGGATTGGTCTGATCGTCGCGCTGTTCTTTGTCGCGATTTTCCCCGGCAACATCAACCAGTGGGTCAACGGGATTGACGCGTTCGGACTGGATTCTGACTCGGCACGATTTATTCGCCTTCTCTTCCAACCGCTGCTCGTAATCTGGGCGCTGTGGTCAACGCGAGGATGGGGTGTGTGGCGAACCACGGGTGCTGACAAGTGAAGTTCTTGCTGTCAGTCATCGACGCGGTGTCGGGAAGTGCAACTGCCGACGAAGTCCCCGCGATTGACGAATTCAATGCTGAATTGGTCGCCAAGGGCTATTGGGTTTTGGCAGCAGGGGTCGGGGCTCCCGACACCGCAACCGTGTTTGACAATCGCGCTGGCGCGGGACTCGAGACGTCGGGCGGGTACGTCTCGGCGGACGAATTCGTGGCGGGATTCTGGATCGTCGATGTTCCCAGCGAGGCCATCGCACGTGAACTCGCTGCGGCCGGTTCCAAGGCGTGCAACCGCAAAGTCGAACTTCGCGCGTTCCTGAACTAAACCGTGAAGGCCTCGACGAACGCGTCGATTGCCACGTCGGAGTCGTCCGACGCCCAACCCTCGAGTCCTACAACTCGGTCGAATCCCAGCGCAGACAATTCGAGTGCGATTCGTGAATAGTTAATTTCGCCAGTCCCCGGTTCACATCGGCCCGGAACGTCAGCGACTTGAATCTCGCCAATCCACGGAAACGCCTGACGGACTAGCTCCACGAGATTCCCCTCGCCAATCTGCGCGTGGTACAGGTCGAGGTTTAGCTGCAGGTGCGGGTTGTCGATACTGGACACCAGTTCGATGGTGTCTTCTGCGCGGCCGAACGGCGTGCCAGGGTGGTCGACCAGCAGGTTGAGATTTTCGAGCATGAACGTCGTACCCGTCTCGGCACCCAAATCGGCCAGTCGCGCGAGAGTGTCGCGAGCAGTTGACCGCTCCGCCGGGGTCACCGACTCGCGCTTGCGGATCGCCTGCCCGTTGCTGTCCAGACCCGTTCCATGGACGTTAAGCCGTGCACAGTTGATGATCTTCGATGCCTCAACTGACTGGCGAGCGGTTTCGAGGAATCGTTCGATTCCGTCTGCTTCCAACAGATCACCTTCGACGTATCCGGTCATCGATTGAAACGAGGCACCGGTTTCGGCGAGTTCGTGAAGATCCTTCTGTGTCCAGTCCCAGATTTCGACGCCGAGTCCGCGAGAATGAATTTTTCTGACGCGTTCAACGAATGGCAGATCGGTGAAGAGCATCTCCGCTGACGCGGCAAGAACGTATGACACGGTTTCCCCCTTTGTTAGGACAAACCTTATCGCAGTGCTTTAGGCGATTTCGTAGTCGTCGAGCAGGTCGGTGACGAGAGCGGCGATGTCACTGCGCTCGCTGCGCTGCAGGGTGATGTGCCCGAACAGTTCCTGGCCCTTGAGCGCCTCGATGACACTCGCGATTCCGTCGTGCCGACCGACGCGAAGGTTGTCGCGCTGGGCGACGTCGTGCGTCAACACCACACGCGAGTTCTGCCCGATACGGCTGAGGACGGTGAGGAGCACGTTGCGTTCGAGCGACTGGGCTTCGTCGACGATGACGAACGCGTCGTGCAACGAACGACCTCGAATGTGGGTCAACGGAAGGACCTCGATCAGCCCCCGCTCGATGACTTCTTCCATGACGTTGTCACTGACGACCGAGCCGAGTGTGTCGAACGTGGCCTGTGCCCACGGGTTCATCTTCTCGTCGGCGTCGCCGGGCAGGAACCCGAGTTCCTGACCGCCCACCGCGTAGAGCGGGCGGAACACCATGATCTTCTTGTGGAGCCGCTTCTCGAGAACCGCATCAAGAGCCGCGCACAACGCGAGCGCACTCTTTCCGGTGCCAGCACGTCCACCCAACGAGACAATTCCAACTGTGGGGTCGAGCAACATGTCGATGGCGAGGCGCTGTTCTGCGCTGCGGCCGTGCAGGCCAAACACGTCACGGTCACCGCGGACGAGCACCATGCTCTTCTTGCCGGCGACGCGACCGAGGGCACTCCCCCGTTCGGAGTGGATGACGAGGTTCGTGTTGACCGGCAGGTCGGCAACAAGCGGGCTCACGAGAACCTCGTCCTCGTACAGCTTCGCCATGTCGTCACCAGACAGGTTGATTTCGCTCGTCCCCGTCCAGCCCGAGTCGGGCGCTAGCTCCGCGCGGTATTCCTCGGCGGCGAGACCGATGCTGGACGCCTTGACGCGCAAAGGCAGGTCCTTGGACACGACGACGACGTCGAGTCCTTCTTGCGAGAGGTTGAGCGCGACGGAGAGGATTCGAGTGTCGTTGTCGCCGAGTCGCAGTCCGGACGGCAATGCCGCATCGGAAGTGTGGTTCAACTCGACGCGAAGTGAACCGCCGTCGCCGACGGCGATGGGCATGTCGAGTCGTTCGTGCTTGACGCGAAGATCATCGAGGAAGCGAAGAGCCTGTCGTGCGAAATAGCCGATTTCCGGGTCATTGCGCTTCTTCTCCAACTCAGAGACGACGACCACGGGAAGTACCACCTCGTGTTCGGCGAATCGGAAAATCGCACGCGGATCGCTGAGCAGAACAGATGTGTCGAGCACATAAGTTCGCTGCCGAGTGGCGGCTTTCCTAGTTGAAGCGGATGCGGACTGGGCGGCGGACTTGGGCACTCGGTCTCCGTTTCGTTGAGTTGTCTCAGGTACGGGCTTCGAGGCCGGGGTGGCCGCTGCGCCACGCACTTAGTTCATACCCCCGAACGTACGCTCACGTGAAAATCTCGTCGTGAATGACACGCCGACGGGAACAGTTGTTACCGAACGTTCACGCGCCGTATCGGCGTTGACGTCGGGCGTAATCGCGGAGGGCGCGCAAAACGTCGATTTCGCGGAGGTCGGGCCCAAGCGCTTCGACGAAATACAGTTCGCTGTGTGCCGACTGCCACAGCATGAAATCCGAAATTCGCTGTTCGCCCGATGTGCGGATGACCAGGTCGAGGTCGGGCTGGCCGGCGGTGTACAAGTGATCCGAAATGTTGTCGAGCGTGATGTCATCAGCGAGGGTGTCAATTCCCAAGCCTCGCTCTTCGTGTTCCCGAATGATGTCACGAACGGCTTCGGTGATCTCATGGCGTCCGCCGTATCCGACGGCAAGGTTGATGTGTAAGCCGGTGTTCAAGGACGTCGACGACTCGGCCGCACTCAACGCAGCGGCAAGTTCTGTCGGTAACCTACTCGCATCACCGAGGTGGTGGATTCGCCAGTGGGGCACCTCGGACAAGTCCGCGGCAAGGTCCGCGATAATCCCGACGAGGTCGTCGAGTTCCGTGCCGTTTCGATTTGTCAGGTTGTCGGTCGACAACAAATACAGTGTGACAACTTCGACTCCCGCTTCGTCACACCACCCCAAGAACTCGTGCATACGCTCGGCGCCGGCACGGTGGCCTTCAGCGACGCTCGTCGCGTCCTGCAACTTCGCCCACCTGCGATTCCCGTCAATGATCATCCCCACATGGCGCGGCGGCGTGTGGCGATGAACCTGGGTGCGCAGTCGACGCGAGTAGAGGTCGTAGAGAAACCCCTTCACAACTCCCTTGACGCTCACAGTCACACGCCTACTGTAGCCGAGCGGTTCGGGGGTTTGCGGAACGGGTTTACGCTGAACACATGTCTTCCGACGAACCGGTTCACCTTCCGTTGATTCACGAATCACCGTCGCTGCGGAACGATGGCAAGACGGTGCTTCGGGGTTGGTTGCACGTTGGGGTGCTGCCCGTCGCCGTCATCGGCGGTCTCGTTCTCGTGGCGCTCGCCGACGGTGTCGCGGCGACCTGGAGCAGTTTCGTGTTCGTGATGTCGTCGCTCCTGTTGTTCGGCATTTCAGCGACCTATCACCGTTTCAACTGGTCGCCCCCGGTCAAGGCCGTGTTCCGTCGACTGGACCACGCGAACATCTTCATCCTCATCGCCGGCACGTACACGCCGCTCGGCGTGCTCGCGCTGCCCGCCGACAAGGGATTCTGGCTACTCCTCGGGGTTTGGGTCGGGGCCGGACTCGGCATCGTCTTCCGAGTGGTGTGGCTCGGTGCACCACGCTGGGCCTATGTTCCGCTGTATCTCATCTTGGGATTGGTCTCGGTGATGTACATTCCCGACCTGGCAGCCGCAAATCTCGCGATGATGGTTCTGGTTCTCAGCGGTGGGCTGGCCTACGTCGCAGGCGCAATCATCTACGGAATCAAGCGCCCCAACCCGGTTCCCGGCGTCTTCGGCTTCCACGAGGTGTTTCACGCGCTGACTGTCGTCGCGTTCCTCTGTCACTGGACCGCGATTCTGCTCGTCGCACTCAATCCGCCCTTCGCGGGCTAGTTTTTGTTCTCGCCCTCGATCGATTCGATCAACTTGTCGACGGCGACTTCGGCGTCGACGTTGTTCTTCGCCTCCTCGCGGTATCGAAGTCGGCGCATTCGGCGAACCATGTCCAGAATCAGTAACAACGACGCAATCGCCACCACAGCGGTGATGATGAAACCGACGACGCCGGGCGTGACGCCGTTCGGGTCGATTTTCTCGGCGAGGATGATGGCGGACTGCATGTGTGACTCCATTCGCGTAGCCTGATTACAGGATACTGACCACACCATGACGAACACGACCGATCTCTCCACGCGTTACGGGAACACCCGGCCGCGTGACCACGTTGTGGCGTGGGTCGTGGGGGTGACCGCGACTGTCGCATTCGTGACGTGGGCGCTGTGGTCAATGTCGACCGATCGCTCATACGGAATTGAATGGGTTGCGTACGAATCAACCACTGGTTCCTCGACCGCGTCCGTCACGTGGAACGTGACCTCGGTTCAGCCGCAGCCGATCACGTGCGCACTGCGAACCGTCGGTCCCGACATGGCGACGAACGGGTGGTTGATTGTCGAGTTGCCCGCCACCGAGCAGGTCACGCAGTCCTACACCCGTGAGATCCGCGCAGTTGGTGAAGCGACGGGAGTGGACGTGTATTCCTGTTGGGCGACGAACCCGTAACACAGTTCGCGGGACCCCTTCCCTCTCGTTTACCCTTGAAGGGTTGTCTTTTCTGTGAAGGAGTACCGCTATGGCCCCGATGTGGCTCACCCAAGAAGCGTTCGACCGACTCGCGCTCGAACTCGAAACGCTGTCGACGACGGGCCGCGACGAGAT
>JBEGTE010000044.1:0-6982 GCA_041179605.1 Actinomycetota bacterium
GAGAAGCTGTCGCACTACTCGAAGCGCACCGTCGACATCGAGTACCGCTTCGGATTCCAGTCGGGCGAGTTCGGCGAGCTCGAGGGCATCGCGAACCGCACCGACTTCGATCTGTCTACTCACTCGAAGGCCTCGGGGACGGACCTGTCGTACTTCGACCAGAACAAGAACGAGCGTTGGACGCCATTCGTGATCGAACCGGCGGCGGGCTTGACCCGTTCGCTGATGGCGTTCCTCGTCGACGCGTACCACGAAGACGAAGCCCCCAACACGAAGGGTGGCGTGGACGTTCGCACGGTTTTGCGTCTCGACCGCCGACTCGCGCCCGTCAAAGCTGCGGTTCTGCCGTTGTCGCGCCACGAGGACCTGTCGCCGCTGGCGCGTGACCTCGCGACTTCGCTGCGCCGCCACTGGAACGTCGACTTCGATGACGCTGGTGCGATCGGTCGCCGTTACCGTCGCCAGGACGAAATCGGGACGCCGTTCGCCATCACCGTCGACTTCGACACGCTCGAGGACAAGGCGGTCACGGTTCGTGAACGCGACACGATGGAACAAGAGCGCGTGTCGCTCGACCGACTCGAGGGCTACCTCGCGGAGCGCCTGATCGGGGCCTAACGTGCGCATCGGGCCCATCGAACCGAACGTTCCCGTCGTTCTCGCCCCCATGGCGGGAATCACGAACACGGCGTTTCGCCGACTGTGCCGCGAGTACGGCGGGGGGCTCTTCGTCTCCGAGATGATCACCGCGCGTGCGCTGGTCGAACGCAACGCGACGACGATGCGACTCATCCAGCACCACCCGTCCGAGACCATTCGGTCCATTCAGCTGTACGGTGTCGAGCCGAAGACAATGGCGGCCGCCGCGCGAATCCTCGTCGAGGAAGACCACGCCGATCACATCGACCTCAACTTCGGATGTCCTGTTCCCAAGGTGACCCGCAAGGGGGGCGGCGCCGCTCTTCCGTGGAAGACGACCCTGTTCGAACAGATTTTGCGCGAAACGGTCAAGGCCGCTGGCGATGTTCCCGTGACCATCAAAATGCGCATGGGCATCGACGACGACCACCTCACCTATACGGATGCAGCCAAGATTGCGAAGGACACCGGCGTCGCGGCGATCGGACTGCACGGGCGTACCGCGGCCCAGCACTATTCGGGCGACGCCTATTGGGGCGCGATTCGCACCATGAAGGAACTCGTACCGGACATGACTGTCCTGGGCAACGGCGACATCTGGAGTGGCGAAGACGCCCGTCGAATGGTCGACGAGACCGGCTGTGACGGTGTGATCGTCGGTCGCGGGTGCCTCGGACGTCCGTGGCTGTTCGCCGATCTTGAGGCCGCCTTCGGGGGAGACGCGACTCCGGTCGAGCCGAACCTTGGATACGTTGCCGACGCGTTCAAGCGTCACGCAGAACTGCTCGTCGACTTCTACGAGGACGAAAATCACGGGTGCCGCGACATCCGCAAACACGTCGCCTGGTACTTCAAGGGGTACGCGGTTGGTGGCGAAACCCGCTCAGCTTTGGCTCGTGTTGGTAGCCTCGGCGAAATGGACGACATTCTTGCCACCCTCGACCGCGACGCTCCGTACCCCGGCGCCGACGCGGAGGGTCAGCGCGGTCGTGCCGGTTCACCCAAGAAGCCGTCGCTGCCGGACGGTTGGCTGAACTCGCGCGAGGTCTCGGGCAGCGACATGGCCGACCTCGTCGACACCGAATCAGGGCCGAGCGGTGGCTGACCAGTACACCAAGCACGACCGTGAACGTGCCTTCGCCGAGGGGGAGAAGGGCGAACGTTCCGACTTCGCCCGTGACCGCGGGCGTCTCTTGCACTCCAGCGCGCTGCGACGACTCGCCGCGAAGACTCAGGTTCTGTCGCCGACCGCTGGTCTCGACTTTGCGCGAAACCGACTGACGCACTCGCTCGAGGTCGCGCAGGTCGGTCGTGAAATCGGTCAGGCGCTGGGTCTCGACCCGGACCTCGTTGATACCGCCTGTCTCGCGCACGACCTCGGCCACCCACCCTTCGGCCACAACGGCGAAAAGGGGCTCAACGACTGGGCTCTGCCCTGGGGCGGATTCGAGGGGAACGCGCAGACACTTCGTTTGCTCACCCGGATCGAACCCAAGGTGTTCTCGGCGAACGGGCGCTCGTACGGATTGAACCTCACTCGCGCAAGCCTCGATGCGTCGTGCAAATACCCGTGGACGAGCGACGCCGGGGTTCTCGAAGCGGGTGGCGGTCGAAACAAGTTCGGCGTGTACGCGGCTGATGCCGACATTTTCGAGTGGATTCGTATTGGTGCGCCCGAACGTCGCCTCTGCATTGAGGCGCAGGTGATGGACCTATCCGACGACATCGGCTACTCCGTTCACGACTTCGAGGACGCAATTGTCAACGGATACATCGACGTCCCGGCCCTGTCGTCGCGGGTCAACCACGACGACCTTGTCGATTCGATGGTCGAATGGATCGGTGGCGAAATGTCGCACGACGAACTCATCGCGGCGTTCGACCGTCTCGACGGACTGTCCAACTGGATCGAGACGTGGGACGGCAGCCGAGCCGACATGGCCCGCCTCAAAAACCTCACGTCGACGCTGATTGGGCGATTCGCGGCCAGCGCGACGAACGCCACGCGCGAACACGCAACGCAGTCGTCGCTGGCGAGGTTCGGGGCCGACGTCATCGTCCCGCGCGAGACGCGCGCCGAAATTGCCGTTCTTAAAGGAATCGTCGCGGCGAACGTCATGTCCAGTGAATCGCGTCGCCCGATTTACGCCCACCAGCGCGAGGTGCTCACCGACCTTTGTAACGCTCTCGTCCGACTGGGACCTGGCGTAATGGAACGCGGTTTCGCCGATGATTTCACCAGCGCTCAGACCGAAACCGAGCAGATGCGCGCCATCATCGACCAGGTCGCGTCGCTGACGGACCAGTCGGCTCTCGCGTGGCACGAACGTCTCTGCACCTGATGCGACGGGGTGCCCCGACATAGACTGTGGGGGTGGCGGGACGAATTCGACGAGCGGACATTGACGAGGTTCGCCAGCGCGTCAACATCGCCGATGTCGTCGGTCAATACGTCGCTCTGAAACGCGCCGGCGTCGACTCCCACAAGGGGCTCTGCCCGTTCCACGACGAGAAGTCGCCCAGTTTCCACGTTCGACCCAACTCCTCGTACTTCAACTGTTTTGGGTGTGGGGAAAAGGGGGACGTCTTCACGTTCCTCGAAAAGATTGACCACCTGTCATTCACCGAAGCGGTCGAGAAACTCGCCGCTCAGGTCGGTTTCCAACTGACCTACGAAGACGGCGGACCAGAACGCGACGTCAGCCAACGAGCCCGCATCCTCGAGGCAAACTCGGCGGCCGAACAGTTCTTCGTCGATCAGCTCGCCACTCCAGAGGCACGCCTCGGTCAGGACTTCTTGACCGGCCGCGGTTTCGACCGCGCCGCGTGTGACCACTTCCGAGTCGGCTTTGGACCCAACTCGTACGACGCTCTCATCAAGCACCTCAAGGCGAAGAAGTTCACAGAAGAGGAACTCGAAGCGGCTGGTCTCGTTTCCCGTGGCGATCGGGGGATTTACGACCGATTCCGTGGTCGGCTCATTTGGCCCATCCGCGATGTCACCGGTGCAACGATTGGGTTCGGTGCGCGTCGACTTCGCGACGACGACCAAGGACCCAAATACCTCAACACTGCCGAAACCAGCGTGTACCACAAGGCGAAGGCGCTTTACGGAATCGACCTCGCGAAGCGTTCCATTTCCAAAGACCGTCGCGTCGTCGTTGTCGAGGGGTACACCGACGTCATGGCATGTCACGTCGCTGGAATCACGACCGCCGTGGCAACGTGTGGAACTGCGTTCGGTTCGGACCACGTTTCGCTGATTCGTCGCATCCTCGGCGACGTCGAAGCGGGGGACCAGCGCAGTCGCGGCGAGGTCATTTTTACGTTCGACCCGGATGAAGCGGGTCAGAAAGCCGCATCGAAGGCGTTCGCCGAGGACTCGAAGTTTGCGGCCAACACCTTCGTAGCAGTTGCGCCGGATGGGCTGGACCCGTGTGACTTGCGCTTGGAGCGCGGCGACGAATCTCTGCGGTCCATCATCGACACCAAGATTCCGATGTTCGAGTTCATCATTCGACGCACTCTCGTTGGGTTCGACCTCAACACGGTCGAAGGTCGAGTGCAGGCGACACGAGCGGTCGCGCCGGTGATCGCCAGCATCAAGGACAAGTCACTCGTCGACGGATACGTTCGAGTCGTGTCGGGGTGGATCGGCGTTGAACCCGGCGACATCCAGTCGGCAATGCGTGGCAACTCGACCGTGCGTGTGGAAGTGGAACGCGACACGGGTGACGCGGTGACGTTCAAATCGATGAACAAGCACCCGCAGTGGATTTTGGAACGCGACGTTCTGGTCGTCGCGCTGCAATATCCCGAACGAGTCGGCATTGAACGTGCCGGTGAAATCGTGGCGTGTCACTTCGACAACCCGGCGCTGTCCGCGGTTCGAACCGCCATGGTTGGCGCCTTTGGGGCATTTGCGACCACGAACTGGGTAAGTGCTGTCATCGACGGCGTCGACGATTCGCTGCGCGGGCTCGTCGGCGAGCTTGCTACTGTGTCGATTCCCGTCAAAATCGTCAACACTCCGCCGCCGGCAAACGAATCACCGGGAAGCGCAGAGAAGCGCGTCAAGGATGACGCCGACAAGACGGAAGCGGGCATTGCCCAGTACGTCCTCAACCTCACCACCGCGCTGTTGGAGAGTGACATCGCCCGTCAGCGCACCGAACTCATCGGTGTCCTGCACCGGACACCGGACACCTCGCCCGACTTTGCGGCGATTCAGCGACGCATCGCTGTGTTGGAAGAAAAGCGTCGGTCCCTCCAGGTCGTCACGTGATTGCGCCCGATCGTCCAGGTCAGCACAATGATTTGCCTGGCTCGGAAGCGGGATCGGCGCGATTTGTTCCAACGCCCGGTCCGATCTCGATCGAACCATTCCACAACGAATTGTTCGTTGACGCGGTTCGTGAAGCCGGCGGAAGCGTCATCCCGCTGTCGTCGGACACCCGCGGAATTGTGTGGCTGTCGGAAAAAGACGCCACGGATCTGAGCGCGATCCTCGCCGACAATCCGCAGATCGAGTGGGTGCAGTTGCCGTGGGCAGGAGTCGACGGATTCGCCGACCTCTTCGCGTCGATTGACCACGAGTCCGCTCCTGTGTTCACGTCGGCGAAGGGGTCGTACGCCGAACCTGTCGCGGAACATGCGCTCACCCTGATGCTGTCGCTCGCTCGAGAGATTCCGCGCAAGTCCCGCGAAAAGGGCTGGCAGGCCGCACGGACCGGGTTGTCCCTCTACGGCAACAACGTGGTCATCATCGGGGCTGGGGGAATCACGGCGGAACTGATGCGACTTCTGGAGCCGTTCCGCACGAACGTCACGGTTGTTCGCCGTCAGGACCGCGCCGTTCCCGGTGCGGCCCGCACGGTCACGTCAGACCTACTGCACGACGTGTTGCCGGCCGCGGACGTCGTCGTCCTCGCGGCGGCCGCAACTGAGGAAACGGCACACCTCATCGGCGAGACGGAACTCGCCCTGCTGCCGCATCACGCCATCATCGTCAACGTCGCTCGTGGCAGTCTGCTCGACGACACCGCTGCCCGTGCGTCCCTTCGCGAAGGCCGACTGTGGGGAATCGGGCTCGACGTCACCGACCCCGAACCGCTCCCGACCGACCACCCGCTGTGGGACGAGCCGAACTGCATCATCACGTCACACTCTGCTGACACGCCCCTGATGACCAAGCACCTTCTCGCGACGCGCATTCGGACCAACGTCACCGCGTTCCTTGCGGGGACGAATCTGCTCGGGGTTGTGGACACCCGGAGCGGATATTGAGCCTGACCTTTTTGGTATAGTGGCTGATGCGCGCAAGCGTATTCCTCGATAGCTCAATTGGCAGAGCAATCGGCTGTTAACCGATAGGTTCTTGGTTCGAGTCCAAGTCGGGGAGCCACGAAAGAAACACACGGTGGCACAACTCCAAAGGAGAGTGGCATGGGAGCCTGGACTGTACTGGATACGGTTCTCGCTATCGTCGCCGCAGTCGCCCTCGCCGGAGTTGTGGTTCTGTTGTTGCGAAAGCCGAATGCATCGTCGCCAGCCCGCCGCGCAGAGGCGATCGCCGCCGAGCAGGGTCGCGCCGAATTGACTCTCAAGGTCGCCGAACTCGGTGACCGACTGCGAATCGTCCACGAACAGCAAGCCGTCGTTGCGAACGACCTGGTCGGTCTCGTCGCCAAGGCGGAAAGCACCCAGTTTGTGCCGGTAGGAGACAAAGCCGCTCTCAAGCGTCACACCGAACTGCTTGTCGAAACCGCTCGTCGAACACTTCAGGACATGCGCCGCGCGATGACCGTCGCACACCAGGGCGCTGACTCTGTCGAGGTATGGCCGAGCCTGTCGACCATCGCGGAACTGTTCTCAGAGGTCGAATCAAAGGGACTCGTCATCGCGTTCAACGAGACGGGTGCCCGATTTCCGATCTCGGCTTCCGCCGAACTCGCGGTGTACCGAATCCTCACCGAGTCGCTCAACAACACACTCGAACACGCAGGTCCTGGCACCGAGGTGATCATCTCGATGACGTGGTCTGACCACGGACTGAACCTGTCCGTTGCCGATGACGGCGAACGTGCGCTCGCTCGACGCGCCGCCGCGGCGGGCGAGGAGATGCCAGAGGGCGTCACAATCGAGTCCGACCAGTCAGCGCTCGTGTCGACGACGATGGGCCGAGGCCTCAGCGAAATGAAGGCGCGTGCCGAGTCGTTCGACGGAGTGGTCATGACTCAACGCGTCCCGGGAGTCGGCTTCACACTGACCGCGTCGTTCCCGATGCTGCGATACGCGACCGACCCCAAGACCGGTTCCGATAGCGTCTAATGACTGACCAGCG
>JBEGTE010000045.1:0-6884 GCA_041179605.1 Actinomycetota bacterium
CACTGGTGGACGCCTCGTTTACGGCGCCCGCGGTGGTGTTGTTGGTGTCATCGGAACCATGGGTGTCATCATCGGAACCTCGATCCCCATGTTCATGGGCGCCATGATCGTCGGACCTCTCGGTGGATGGCTGATCAAGAAGGTTGACGCAATCTGGGCAGGCAAGATCAAGGCCGGCTTCGAGATGCTCGTCGACAACTTCTCGGCAGGTATCGTCGGTGCAGTTCTCGCCCTGGTGTCGTTCCTCGGAATTGCACCGGTCGTTCAGACTCTTTCGGACACGCTCGGAAACGGTGTTCAGGCTCTGTACGACTCGGGCTTCGCACCTCTCCTCAGCATCCTGGTTGAGCCTGCAAAGGTCCTCTTCCTGAACAACGCCATCAACCACGGCGTTTTGACCCCGCTGGGAACCACTCAGGCAGCGGAACAGGGACACTCGTTCCTCTTCCTCGTCGAAGCAAACCCTGGCCCCGGTCTCGGTATCCTTCTCGCGTTCGCCGTCTTCGGCGTAGGACTCTCGAAGGCTTCGGCTCCTGGTGCGATCATCATCCACTTCCTTGGTGGAATTCACGAGGTCTACTTCCCGTACGTCCTCATGAAGCCCGCAATCATCGTCGCAGCCATCGCAGGTGGCGCAACCGGTGTTGCGACCAACTGGCTGTTCAACTCGGGTCTTCAGGCCCCCGCATCGCCCGGTTCGATCTTCGCGGTTCTCTTGCAGACCCCGTCGAGCTCGTACCTCGGTGTCATCCTCTCGGTCGTCCTCTCGGCGACGGTCTCGTTCCTCATCGCAGGTGTGATCGTCCGTTCGTCGCGCAAGGCAGACCTTGAGGCTGAGGGACTCGAAGCAGCTCAGGCTCAGTCGGCAGCGAACAAGGGTAAGTAACCCATGTCCGCTGACCTCACCACTCTCGTCATCTTCGCGTGTGACGCAGGAATGGGTTCGAGTGCGATGGGAGCAACCATGCTCCGCAACAAACTCAAGGCCGCCGGCATCACCGACGTCACCGTTGTCAACAAGGCTGTAGCTGACTTGGCATCCGACGCGGAGTTCGTCATCTCTCACGTTGGTTTGACTGATCGTGCGCGCCACATGGCGCCGGACGCGGTTCACATCTCTGTCGAGAACTTCATGATGACTCCGAAGTACGACGAGGTCGTTGTGACGCTTCAGTCGCAGCGAGCTTAGGTTAGCAACGACCGAGGACTCACCGTGAACAACGTATTGACGACCGACGCCATTCGATTGAGTGGGTCTGCGGCATCGAAGGATGACGCAATTGCCGAAGTGGGTGCGATGCTCGTATCCTCCGGTGCAGTGACTCCCGAATACGTCGACGCCATGTTTGCGCGTGAGTCCTCGGTCTCTACCTACATGGGGAATCTGCTCGCGATCCCTCATGGAACGAACGACGCGAAGGACGAAATCCTTCGCTCCCAAGTTGCCGTCATTCGTTACGACAGCGAGATCGACTGGGGTGGTTTCCCTGTGAAGTTCGTGATCGGAATCGCGGGCAAGGGAGACTCGCACCTTGAAGTTCTCGGGGCCATCGCGATGGTCTTCAGCGACATAAACGCGGTGGAGAAGTTGCTTGAGGCGACGACCACCAGTGAGGTGTTGGAGATTCTCGGACTTTCTGCCGCATGACCGCGGTCCACTTCGGTGCAGGAAACATCGGCCGCGGTTTCATCGGGCTACTTCTGCACAACGCTGGTCACCACGTCACGTTTGTGGACGTTGCGGCGCCGCTCATCGACGAATTGAATTCAACAGATTCGTACCGTGTCATAGAAATGGGAGCCGGCGCAAAGACCCACACCGTCACCGATTTCGCCGCGTTGAATTCGGCGACGCAGGCTGACGAGGTTGTCGCGGCGATAGCCAGCGCTGACATCGTGACGACGGCGGTCGGTCCCAACATTCTCAAATTCGTCGCGCCACTGATCGCCCGAGGCCTCGCGAACCGGGAGGTTGAATCTCCGCTCGTCGTAATGGCGTGTGAGAACGCGATCAGCGCGACGGATGCCTTGCGCAGCGAAATCGAACAGCACGCTGATGCCGACTCTCTCGCACGAGGCCGATTCGCCAACACCGCGGTGGATCGAATCGTCCCGATTCAGCCAGAGGGCCAAGGTCTCAACGTCACGGTTGAAAGTTTCTGCGAGTGGGTCATCGAGGATTCCGTGTTCGACGGTGAAACACCCGTCATCCCAGAGGCTCACTTCGTCAGTGATCTCGCGCCGTACATCGAACGCAAACTTCTCACGGTCAACACCGGTCACGCGTCGACCGCCTACCTTGGCAAGCAACTGGGAGCAACTTATATCGCGGAGGCGTTAGATATCCCCGACGTTCTTGCGTCCGTGACCGCTGTTCTTGCCGAGACGACCGACATGTTGGTTCGTCGACACGGGCTCCCGCTCGCCGAACAACAGGCTTACGCGGCAAAGACTCTGACCCGTTTCCGGAACCCTGGACTTGCTGATCTGGTCGATCGCGTGGGGCGTCAGCCGCTCCGGAAACTCTCCCGCCACGAACGCCTGATTGAACCTGCCGCAGCGCTGGCGGAATCGGGAGTCATGCCCGTCGCGTTGCTTTCGGTTGTCACCGCTGCGCTCGAATTCGATGTGCCCGAGGACCCCGAATCGGTCGACCTTCAGACACGCCGGTCAACGTCGACAGCCGAGGAGCTTGCGCGCGACGTCTGCGGAATCGACGAGACACACCCCTTGTTCGTCGGACTCGTCTCCGCCATCCGTCGCGCAGACTAGTCGTATGTCCGTCTCCGCTCTTCTCGCGCTTCTCGCGTCGTGCCTGATGTGGGGGACTACCGGTGTCGTTGCGTCGTTTATGACTTCGGACGTGTCAACTTTGGCCATTGGTGCGTTCACGATGGGCGTCGGCGGTGCGATTTTGGCCGCGATTACATGGCGTGATGTGCGGCGCGCATGGTCGATTCCCGCGGCACGAACATGGATTTACTTCGGTGGCCTGGGCGTGTTGGTGTATCCGCTCGCGTTCTACACCGGGATGGACCTGATCGGTGTCGCTGTCGGAAACTCGATTGCGTTGGGCTCTGGCCCACTGTTCGCGGGACTGATTGAGTGGGTTGCGACCAGGACGATTCCCGCTGTGCGGTGGTTCATCGCCCTCGTCGTCGCCGCGACGGGGCTCGTTTTTGTTGCGGTGGCACGCGGGGGAGACGGCGACGGGTCTCTCGCGGGAATCGGGTTCGGAGTGCTCGCTGGGGTGGCTTATGCGCTGTATTCCGTCTCGGGCTCGCGCGTCATCGCCGCCGGAGCGAATTTCCGTGGCGCGATGGGCGCCGTTTTTGGGGCGGGGGCTATCCCGTTGCTCGTGATTCTTGCGTTCACGGGCGGCCCGCTCGTCTCCGACGCCGCGAACCTCGGCCGAGGTGTATACCTCGCTCTCGGACCTCTCGTCGTCGCATATCTGTTCTTCGGCTTCGCCCTCACCAAGGTCTCGGCCGCCACGGCGACGTTGATCACGCTACTGGAGCCCGCGTTCTCGGTCGTCCTCGCAGTCATCATTCTGGGTGAGACGCTGCCTCCAATCGGGTGGTGGGGGACCGGCTTGCTCATCGCCGGTGTCGTTATCGCTACGGTGAAGGCAGAACCCTCCAAATCCGTTGGATAGAGCGCCCGCGCGACTACTCTTGACCTATGAGCTTTGACGACGATGACGATGATGCAGTAGTTCCCTCGGGAAGCCGACGTTCGTCGTACGTGCCACCGAGTGAGCAGGGCGATTTTGTCCCCTCTCTGCCTCCAGTCGACGAGGCCGAAGCACCCACCTCGTCAACCGGTCAAATTCCGACGATTGGTGCAGCGGGAGACGAGCAGGTCGCACAGACGCCCGTTTTCGCCGAATCGGTAGAAGTTCCACGTGTCGACGAGGAACGCACCCAACCGACCGGCTCAATCATCATTGAAATACCTGTAGAGGAAGAACCCATTGCGGTCGAACAGGCCGATTCTCGCGATCAATTCGGGCTTCCGCTCGTCGGTGAACCGATCGACATCCCCCAGGTCGTCGTCACGGATCCACTTCCTGAAGCGGTTCCCGGCACGGGTACCGGAACCGTTTTTGATGACAACCGTCTATTCCCGCCCGCAGTTGGCAGCGGAATTGCGGACGAGGTCGTCGAAGACCCCATCATCGAAGAGTTCGGTGCTGTACGTCCCGAACCGGTCGTCGCTGAGTCTGTAGAGCCTGTCGAACCAGCAGTCGAATTGGTGGAGCCGCCTGTCGAGCACGCCGAGGTTCCGGTGTCCGCCCCGGAACTGCCCGAGCGCCGCTCGCTGACCCCCGAACAGTTGGCCTCGATGTTGGGCGCCAATGGTGGCATGTCGAGTAACGACCAGATGGCATTACTCGACTCGCAGATTCCGCTTCGAGAGACTGATTCAGTCGCAGTCTCAGCCTTCGTGCTCGCCGTCGAATCGGCCGGCCTGGCGAACGCGCACGACTTGATGGTCAACGCTCGTGACCGCTTCGGTGACCTGACCCCGGAACTGTTCGGTGCGATTCGCTCGTCGGAAACGGTGTCAGAGTTCACGGACGATTCGACGCCCATCACGGGAATTCCCCTCGTCGAGCACGTCGAAATTATCGATGTTGTCGAGGATGACGAGGGCGAAGTTGTTGCCGTCGGAATAACCGAAATCGATTCCGTCGTCGTGGTCGAGCCCGCTGATGCAGTGCACGGCGAACCAGTCGTATCGGCTCCGATCCACAATGACGACCAAGAATGGTCTCTCGCTTCGCCGACCGATGTTGTCGATTCGACTCCGACGAAGGTCGAACGACGCAGCTGGTGGTCTGTCGTAGCGACCGTCGCAACCGTTTTCTCCACGCTTGTCCTGGCCGCAGGGCTCGGCTTCGCGGAACTTGCGTCCACTCCGTCGATCGTTATCATCTTCGCTGGAATTGCGGTCGCGTTGCCCATCGTCGGACTTGCTCGTCGGACGGGTTCCCGAACGGGTGCGTCACTTCGCGGCGTGTTGGAAGAGTTGTTTGGCCGAGTTTCGGGTCGGGTTACTAGCGTCGTCATCGGAATTCTCGTGCTCGCAGGTTTGATTGTGACGCTGGTCCCCGTGCTTGCGGGTCTCGGCACCCAACTCGAAGAATCCACCGTTGGCTCGGTGGTCACGGGTGTAGTTCCGGCTGGTTCGACCGGTTTGGCGCTCGTTGCACTGACCGTCTTCGGCGGAGCCATCGTTGCCGCTCTCCCGCACAGGCTGTATCGCGCGAAGGTGCTGGTACTCACAGGGTGGACAGCGCTCGGCACGAGTTCGGTCGTCGCGATGGGAAGTGCGCTGCTGTTGCTGTCGTCGGGGCCGAGCGCAACGAAACTGGCTGTCGATGTCACCGTTGCCGGACTAGCGTCCAGCGTTGCCTTGCTCGCGCTATTCACCGGGCACGCTGGATTCAGTGAAGTGTCTCGCGTCCGGGAGAAGCATACCGGTGTGCTCTGGATTTCTATTGGGATGGGGTTCGGACTCGTCACGCTCACCGGCACGGTCGTTGCGGCGCTACTCGCCGCAGACGGCGCGCATTACTTCTTCGCTCTCAACCCCGTACTGCACATCATCGCTCCGAGCCCCCTTCTCAACGTCGCTCTCGGAGCGCTTGCACTGGTGCCCGCGCTCATCTTGGTGAGTGCCCTCGTGTTCCGTGCAATCGGCACGCTCACGACTCGTGACGACCGCGAGAATCCGAACGTCCTCGTGTCGTGGATATTGGTGCTCGTCCCCGCCGCTCTTGCGACCCTGGCCGTACTCGGCATGTCCGGGCTTCTCAGCGAATACCTGCCTTCACTCGCGGTGTTGGCGACTCCGCTCGCTGCCGTCGTGGGAGTATTCGCCGCACGCGGTTGCACCACCCGTGAACTAACGTCGCGTGTGGCCCGCCGTTGGCTCGTAGTCGTTGTGATCGTCACCACCGCCCTCGGGCTCGGCTTTGCGAAGAGTGGCGGCGCCGCGTTCGAATGGGTCGGTTACATCAATTCAACGCTGCGACCGTTGGGGTATGGGCTTCTGTACGTCGGTTCGGTTGCACCGCTCGCAACGGCTGTGCTTTCGTTCCTCATCAGCCTCGCGATTGTGCTTCCGTCAACACGTCGCTCGGCGCGACTCTCCTAAACTGACGGAATGGGTTCGGTGAAACTTCGAGAGGTTCTCGCGCACACGGAACGGCTCTGGCCGTCCGTCGGTGCGGAAGAGTGGGATGTTGTTGGACTCGTGACGGGTTCGCTTGACGCAGACATTTCACGCATCCTGTTTGTCGTCGATGTCACCGATGACACGATTACCGAAGCTGTCGACGGTGGATTCGACCTCATCGTCGCGCACCATCCGCTTCTGCTTCGCGGAGTGACCGACGTAGCGGAGACCGCGTTCAAGGGTTCTGCCGTATCTCGGTTGATTCGTGCCGGCTGCGCGCTCGTCACCGTTCACACCAATGGTGACCGTGTCGCAACCGGGACGAGCGCGCGGTTGGCGTCGACGATCGGTGTATCGGCGAAAAATGCTCTCGTGCCACATCCACTCGGTGCTGGTTTGGGTATCGTCGGGGCCGTCGAACCCACAACACTGGGCGAGTTTGCCCGAGCCATCGCCGCCGCGATTCCCGCAACTGCCGGAGGCGTGAAGGTTTCGGGAGACATGTCCAAAGTTGTACGTTTGGTTGCGCTCTGCGCAGGCGCCGGCGACAGTCTGCTTGCGCACCCCGATGTGACGACCGCGGATGTGTACGTGACGTCAGATTTGCGTCATCACCCGGCAAGCGAATTCCGCGAAACAGCGAAACTCGGCAACGACACCGCACTGATTGACATTTCACACTGGGCTGCCGAGTGGCT
>JBEGTE010000046.1:0-6831 GCA_041179605.1 Actinomycetota bacterium
GGGGGTGAGGTTGTCGGCCGCCGCGCGTGCGATGACCTTCGCCGTCGGAACCGAACCGGTGAACGAGATGCGGTTGACATCCGGATGTGCGGTCAGCGGAGCGCCTGCTTCGGCGCCGTAACCGAAGACTACGTTGAAGACACCGTCGGGAATTCCCGCCTGCTTGGTGAGGTCGGCGAAGAAACTTGCCGTGAGAGGTGTCCACTCGGCCGGCTTGAGAACGATGGTGTCACCGGCCGCGAGGGCGGGGCCGATCTTCCACGTCGCGAGCATGAGCGGTGCGTTCCACGGGGTGATGAGCGCCGCAACTCCCGACGGGTCCCACGACACGATGTTCGTGTGGCCACGGGTGTCGAAGGGCTCGTGGTGGAGTTCGTTGATCGCCCACTCGGCGAAGAAGCGGATGTTCATGGCTACTCGGGGCATGACTCCGCGCAGATGCGAGCGCAGCAGCGACCCGTTATCGAGCGTCTCAATGTTGGCGAGCGTCTCGACGTTTTCTTCGACGAGTTCGGCGAGGCGCAGCAGTTTCTCGCCGCGACCCTTCGCGCCCATCTTCGCCCAGGCGGGGAAGGCGGCTTTCGCGGCAGCGACGGCGAGATCGATTTCGCGGGCACCACCGCGTGAAATGTCACCGAGAAAGGTGCCGTCGATGGGCGAGGTGTTGACGTAAGTGTCGGCGGATTCGACGCGCGCACCGTTGATGTAGTGGCGGGTGTCGATGACGGCGCCGGCTACTTCGATCGTGGTCACGGGACCTACCTCACTTCGTCGTGGAAAGAATAATCATTCGCATACTAACGATTTTCGACTAGATTTACAATAATAAGTAGTGGAAATCCCGAAAGGATTCACATGTCAGCGCACCGCCCTCGCATCGCAATTCTTGCCCGATTCGCCGAGAGCACGTCGGCCACCCGTTACGCGGCAATTGTCACCGCTCGCCGTTTAGCGGAACTCGTGTGGGCGGCCGGCGGCGAACCGTTGACGATGCTTCCCGTTGCGGGAGCGGACCTGGCCGAGCGCATGCGCGGAATAGACGGCATCCTCATGCCCGGCGGTGCAGACATCAACCCGCGCACCTATGGTCAAGACGTCTCATCCGAGCACGTGTATGACGTCGATGACCTCGCTGACGAAGCCGACATCGCCCTCGTGAAGTGGTCCTTGCAGTCGGGTCTTCCCTATTTCGCAATCTGTCGCGGCCTTCAAATCACGAACGTCGCGCTGGGTGGAACGCTGGTTCAGCACATGGTTCAGCCGCATCAGCACCACGTCGCACCGGTGACGTTTGATTCGCACACCGCTGACCTCGGCCTCTCGACCGACACCGTTCAGGCGTCGTGCTACCACCACCAGATGATTGACGAGGTGGCCCCGGGAATTGAGGTCATCGCGCGATCGACCGAAGGCTATGTCGAAGCCGCCAAGATTCCCGCTGCGTCGTGGGCGTTCGGTGTGCAGTGGCACCCCGAAGACAACTTTGACACCAATGCTCCGCAGCTCGAAATGCTCAAGCGATTCGTGCAGGAGGCGGCGAAGGCGAACTAGCCCTCGATTTTGGCGGTAATGGCGCGAAGGGCGTCGGCCAGGACAGTGCGCTGGCTTTTGGGGACTGCCGCAACGACCTCGACTTCGTGTCGGTTGAACTCGGGGAAGAGCGTCTCCATCAGTTTGTGGCCAGCAGGCTGCAGGGTGACGATGACGAGCCGACCGTCTTTTGAACTGCGCGAGCGCTTTGCATAACCGAGCTTTTCCAGTGTCGTGAGAACACCGGTGAGCGTCGCCTTCGAGATGCTCGCCTCTTCCGCGATCTCGCGCGTCTCGGCGGGTTCCCAAATCCAGGTGACCCACATGACGACGAACGCGGTCCAACTCAGTCCGGAATCAGCAAGGACGGTTCGCTCAACGTGATTGCGGACGGCGCTCGCGGCACGGAACAGATTCGATGTGACGGCCATCGCCTCGAAGTCAAGCGTCATGTGGCTCAATCGATTCGAGACGCGCGCTTCTGTCTCCGCGAGGGTATGGCTGCCGGTCATTCGTGTCCTAAATATTTTGGGTCACTACATTCTTACCGAACCTCTTGACTAGCCAACGGGGTTTGTGGTTAGTATTGTTTATATTATTCGTATCCGAACAATCTCAATGAGGAGAAATCATGGCGACGCAATCGTTGGCAGATCTCGATCTTTTCGATAAGGGAGCCCCCTGGGAACTCTTTGCCGAACTCCGCGAAAAGGAGCCCGTCCATTGGACCGATGAGACCGACGGAGGCAGTGGCTTCTGGTCGGTCATGAAGTACCACGACATCGTTGCTGTCCTTCGTGACCCCGAGACCTTCACCTCGTCGCACTTCACCAACCTCGAAGAACTCGACGCCGAGCAGGAAGAGGCGCGGCGTTCGCTCATCGACTCGGACGGAACCCGTCACCGTGCGCTGCGCCGTCTTCTCCAAGGTGAGTTCACCCCGAACAACGTCGCCAAGTACGAGACGTTCCTTCGTGGCCTGACCGCGACGACTCTCGACCAGGCGTTCGCCAAGGGCGAGTTTGACTTCCTTCAGGACGTCGCCGCCGACTTCCCGATTCGAGTTCTCTCGCGACTGCTCGACGTTCCGGATGCGGACATCGATGACATCATCCGTTGGGGTAACGCGATGATCGGAAACAGTGACCCCGAACTGACGTCGATGCTTCCGACCGACCCAGAGAGCGAGAAGTTCCGACTCGTTCCGTTCCGTTCGCCGGCGGCCCTCGAGGTCTTCGCGTACGGTGACGAACTGCGTCGCCAGCGACTCGGTCGCAACGGCACCGACCTCGTGTCGAAGATGATCAACCAGACGCCGATGGACGGAATGCCGCTCAGCGAGCGGGAGTTCCACACGAACTTCCTGCTGCTCATCGTCGCCGGTCACGAGACCACGCGTCAGACGATCGCGCACACAATGAACAACCTCATCGAAAACCCCGCCGCACTCGCGCACTTGCAGCAGAACCCGCAGGACATCCCGTGGGCGGTCGAGGAGTTCCTCCGCATGGCGAGCCCGGTATACCACTTCCGTCGCACCGCGACGAAGGACGTCGAGTTCCGTGGCAAGAACATTAAGAAGGGCGACAAGGTCGTCGTCTGGTTCGCGTCAGGCAACTACGACGACGAAGTGTTCTCGAACCCGCACGTGATGAATCCCACCCGTATGCCGAACGAGCACATGTCGTTCGGTCGCGGTGGCCCGCACCTCTGCCTCGGAAACGCGCTCGCGCGTATCGAGCTCATCATCATGTTCGAAGACCTCATCGGTCGCATCTCGAGCATGGAGCGCACCGCCCCGATCGAGTACCTGCACTCGAACTTCGTTCACGGAGTCAAGGGCATGCCCGTCAAGGTCTCCCTCCGCTAGTTAGGGACAGCACCACAAAAGGCCCCGAGTTCGCTCGGGGCCTTTTGCTGTGCCCGTTGCTAGACGAGTTTGGCGATGCGAGTGAGGAACGCGTCGATGAGTGCGTAGGTGCGCGCTTCGCCGGCGGCGTCCTCGGCCCACGTCTGTGCCTGCATGACGTCGGGGTCCTGGTTGTCCTTGACGACGAGCGGGACACCGCCCTCGTCGAGCCATCCCTTGAGTGCTGCTCCGTCGAGTTCGGGGTGGAACTGGACGGCGAGCGAACGGTTGATGACGAACGCCTGTGACGCGACCGGGTTGCGCGCGATCTCGGTTGCCCCCGGCGGAACCTGCCAGCGGTCGTAGTGGAACTGGAACCACGGCCCGTTGGGAACCAGTGTCTGGTCGTCACTCCACACGTACGTCCACCCGATTTCGGGGTGCTGACCGGGCGCGACAGACCCGCCCATCGCGCGGGCCATCAACTGGCCACCGAAGCAAATCCCGAGGACGGGTCGGTCCGCTGACACGAGGTCGCGGCACATCTCCAATTCGGGGGTGAGCCAGTTGCCGATGCAGGCGTCGTCCCACGCGCCCCACGGTGCACCGAGGAACACGACGAGGTCGAAGTCGTCGGGATCGGGGAAGTCGACCGTCACGTTCGGTTCGCGAAACGATGTCTCGGGAACGACGAGGAACTCAGTGATCTCAAATCCGTGGTGTTCGAGACGGCGACCGACCGGCCCGGTCGGGCTCACGTGGTCGTGTTGTACGACGAGTGCTTTCATGGGTGACTCCTTCGGAGCGACGGTGCTCCTTCAACTATTGTGACGACTAGAGCGATTCACTACAATTCATTTGTCCCCTAACGATAGCGTTACGAGTACAGACATGCCACAAAGGAGTAGCAATGGTTAGCGACCTCACGAAGCTTCGAGACGACCTCGGCGAGCGCGGGATCGACGTCCTTCGCGTCATGTACGCGGACGTTCTCGGTATCGCACGTTCCAAGGACATCCTCGTCAGCCAGCTCGACAAGGCTGCGCACAACGGCCCCGCGTTCAGCCAGGGAGTGTGGACCACCACCACCGGCGGCGAATTCCACGAAGCAAACGGCATCGCGAACGACGGACTCCAAGACTTCTTCACACAGATCGTGCCCCGCACCATCTCGCCCCTCGCGTGGGAACCCGGTGTCGCGTACGTCATCGGTGACGCGTTCAACCCGGACGGCAAGCCCAACATGATGTCGCCGCGTTCGGTGCTCGAAAAGGTCATCGATAGCTACAAGAAGCTCGGCCTCAGCCCCGTCGTCGGACCCGAACTCGAGTTCTACATCTCGACTCAGGACGAAAACGGTAAGTACCAGCGGTTTGTCAAGGAGACCGGTCGCGTTTACACCACCGGTTCACAGGTAGACCCCGACGGCGACTTCCTGCACCTCATGCGTATGCTCGACAACCTCAACATCGGTGCGTTCGCGGGGAACCACGAATTCAGCCCTAGCCAGTACGAGATCAACCTGTGGCACTCCGAGGCGCTCGACGCCGCGGACCGCACGTTCTTCTTCAAGGCCGCCGTCAAGGACATCATCGCCAAGCGCGGCAAGCACGCCACCTTCCTCGGTAAGCCGTGGAGCGACGAAGGCGGTTCCGGCTTCCACCTTCACTTCTCAATCACCGACAACGACGGCATCAACCTCATGCACGACGGTCGCGGCAAGTTGTCGGCCGCCGCGAAGTTCCTCATCGCGGGAATTACCAAGCACGCCAACGCCTTGACCGCGTTCACAAACCCGACGGTCAACGCGTTCAAGCGACTCGGTCCCGATACGCTCGCGCCGTACCGCTCGAACTGGGGTTACGACAACCGTTCGTGCATGGTTCGCGTTCCACCGGAGCGCGGTCAGGGCACCCGCCTCGAAATTCGTGTCGGTGACGGCGCTGCGAACCCGTACCTCGTCATCGCCGGAATCCTCGCCGCTGGTCTCGATGGAATCGTGAACGAACTCGAGTGCCCGGACGACGCGGTTGGAATGGCCTACGACAACGAAGGCGCTCCGGTGCTGCCGCAGACGTTCACGGAGGCGCTCGACGCTCTCGAAGCCAACGACGCCTTGCGCACGCAGATGTCGCAGGAACTCATCAACGTTCACATGGTCCTCAAGCGCGACGAGATCAAGCGCTACGAAGAAGAAGTCAAGGACCCGTCGACGCGTGAAGTCACCGATTGGGAAATTCGCGAATACGGTTCGGCGTACTAATAGCAACGACGAAGCCCGGCGGTCAGTGCGACCAGCCGGGCTTCGTTTGTGTTGTGACCTAGATTGCGGGGTTCGATCCGAGGTCGGCGACGAGTACGCCACCATTGAACGTGGTTCCGACCTCGCGGAAGTATCCACCGAGGATTGTGTCGACCGGGAGGATCGAGCCGAGTTCGTCCCACTGCGAGTCACCGAGGGTCAGCTCTGCTGTTCCACCCCACGCAGGACCGAGGTCGAGGTCGACTCCGCCCATGGTGATGAGCTGGTTGAGCGAGTTGCCGGCACCGGGAGTGATCGAAGGAACCCAGCGGCTGTGCAGCATCTTGTGTCCGTTGACGAAACCGTTACTTTCGACGGGTTCGGTCAGAGTGACCTTGGCCGATGCGAGGCGGTGGTCGTATGCCGACAGGCTCGCACCGAACCGTGCACCCTTTTCAAGACGCGGGGCAGCCTTGCCGCGGTTGTACACGCGGGTCGCGTGCATCGAACCGAGCTTCTTGGGGTAGCCCTGGAACCATCCCCGCGCCATTGCGAAGTCCTTGGTGACCCAGATTGCGACACAGCGGCTGTACGTGACACCCTCGTACTTGCAACGGACGACGACGAACGTCTCCATGTACTGCGAGCGGTCAGGGTCGAGGAGTTCTTCGAAGTCGTCGCTGCAGGACTGCCAGTCAGCCCAGATGAGCGCAACGGCACCCGGTTGTTCGTCGGCCAGTTCGAGTTCCGGCGGCAGGATTGCGCGGACGTTGGCGGGATCGGTCAGGTACTCGACGGTGAGCAGCGTGCCCGAGTAGTGCCACGGCATCTCAGGGATGATGGCACTCTTCCCGGTGGGGGTTTTCGGTGCGAGGAAGCCTTTGAGTTCGGTCATGAGTCCCGATTGTAGCGGTCATTCGTATCCGAACAAATAGTCTGCGCGAAATCCACACGGAAAATATTCCATTTTCAGTGCTTGCTTTAGTAGCGAAACTTGGGCAAGATAAACGTGTCGTTCACATCCGAACGATTTTTTATGAACTCAATGAGGAGATCACACTATGTCGTCGACTAAAGAGAAGAAGGGCGAAGGCCTTAAGAAAGGCAAGCTCGGCGTTGCCGGCATCGCCTTCTTCGTCGTGGCCGCTTCGGCGCCCATGGCGGGTATGACGGGAACTGTCCCCGTCGCCTCCGTTCTCGGTAACGGAAC
>JBEGTE010000047.1:0-6786 GCA_041179605.1 Actinomycetota bacterium
GGTGGAGACGAAACCGCCGTCGCTGACCGCGGTCGCAGCGTGGGCGATGGAGACACCTTCAACCTCGAGCGCGTCGGCCAGTCCGGTGATCGCGCGGCCGGTCTCGGGGGATTCGGGGTACCCCTCCGACGCCAGTACGACCGTGACCGCGACATCGTTCGAGAACTGCGGTTCGGGAACCGACGCGAGTCGGCCGGTTGCGGTGGCAAGCAACAGGTTCGCGAGTGACGAGTCGAGTCGTTCGAGAACGACCTGCGTCTCGGGGTCGCCGAAGCGTGCATTGAATTCGATGACGCGAATTCCGTCCTCGGTGACAATCAATCCGCAGTACAGCAGACCGACAAACGGGGTTCCGCGCCGGGACATTTCGCGGATTGTGGGCTGCGCAACCGTCTCGACCACTTCGTCGACGAAGCCGTCCGGCAGCCACGGCAGCGGCGAATACGCGCCCATACCGCCGGTGTTGGGGCCTTCATCGCCATCGAACACGCGCTTGTAATCCTGGGCGGGCGTCAGCGGGACGACCGCGTCACCATCCGACAGGACGAACAGTGAAACTTCTTGGCCCTCGAGGAATTCCTCGATCAGAACGGAACCCTGGTGAATGTAAAACTCGGCGTGGGCGCGAGCGGCCGGTCGGTCAACGGTGACGATGACGCCCTTGCCAGCGGCGAGACCGTCAGCCTTGACGACATACGGCGCACCGAATTCATCCAGTGCAGCATCAACCTCGTCCATCGTCGACGCACTGCGCGCGCGACCGGTCGGAACGCCGGCGGCCTCCATGATTTCCTTCGCGAAATCCTTCGACCCTTCAAGCGCAGCAGCAGCCTTGTCGGGCCCGAAAACGGGAATGCCGGCCTTGCGCAACACATCGGCGACACCGGCGACCAGAGGAGCCTCGGGCCCGATGATGACGAGTTCGATTCCCTGCTCGACCGCGTAGTCGGCGACAACGTCACCCTCGGTCGGGTCCATCGCAACCGTCTCGACGACCTGAGCGATGCCCGCGTTGCCGGGGGCCGCCACAATCTCGTGGGCGGTCGAGTCGCGCAACAAGCAGTTGATGATGGCGTGTTCGCGAGCGCCCGAACCGAGAACGAGGATCTTCACCCCTCAAGACTACCCGCCGCCCTGCTAGCGTGAGGGCGTGCCCCTGCCCCGAATCCCCGACGCCGACGGTCGAAACGCCATCCGCGAGGTCTCCGCGGGAGGCGCAGATCGTTCCGTGACGGCACTCGCGGTGAGGTGGATTCTGCAGGAGCTGTCCCGCATCGCACCGGGCAAGTCTGTCGAGGTGCGTGTTCCGCCGTTCGGTGCAGTCCAGATTGTCGAGGGGCCGGGCCACACCCGCGGAACTCCGCCGAACGTTGTCGAGACCGACGCGGCGACATTGGTGGCGCTCGCGGTGGGAACCGAATCGTGGGATGCAGTTATTTCTCGGGGAGCCGTCCTAGCCTCCGGCACTCGCGCGACACTGGCTGAATTGTTGCCGCTCGCGGGGCTGTCAGAATAGTTTCATGGCCAAGCAGAACGTCACCATCCGCCGCGCACCCAAACTCACCGCCTTCATCGCCACGGGGTTCATCCTCGGTGTTGTTGTCGCCGCTATTGTGTCCTACGGAATGCCGTCCGACCCGGCCGTTGGCGCGGGCGCGACCTTCGGGTTCTTCGCGCTGATGTTCGCGCTCGTGGGAATGGCCGTCGGTGCAGTCGTCGGTTTGATTGTCGATCGCGCGACGCGTTCACGCACCGCGACCGCGGACGTCACGAAGACGAAGGACAAGTCCTAAGAGGACTGGTTCGCTTCGACCCAGCGCAGGTATTCGTCGCTGACGGTTCCCGTCACGTACTCGCCGTTGAAGCATGACATCTCGAGTCGTTCGACGGTGCTGCCCTCGATGATGGCGGCCTCCATGTCGGCAACTTCTTGGTAGATCAGGTGGTCAGCGCCGATTTCGGCGGCGATTTCCGGGATCTTGCGACCGGCGGCGACAAGTTCCGCACGGCTAGGCATGTTGATTCCGTATACGTGCGGGAATCGAACCGGCGGCGCGGCCGACGTGAACGTGACCGATTTGGCACCGGCGTGACGGGCCATCTCGACGATTTCGCGTGACGTGGTTCCGCGAACGATCGAATCGTCCACGATGAGGACGTTCTTGCCCTTGAACTCGGTCGGCATCGCATTGAGCTTCTGACGAACGCTGCGCTGGCGCGATTCCTGGCCGGGCATGATGAACGTTCGGCCGACGTAACGATTCTTGTAGTAGCCCTCGCGGTATTCGATGCCGAGCTTGCGAGCAACCTGCATCGCGGCGGGGCGCGACGAGTCCGGGATGGGCATGACGACATCGATGTCCCCGGCGGGTGCGTACTTGGCGACGGTGTCCGCGAGTCGGTCGCCAAGGCGCAAACGGGCTTCGTACACGGAGATGCCGTTCATGATCGAGTCGGGACGGGCCAGGTACACGTATTCGAATGAGCAGGGGATGAGGACGGGGTTGTCGGCGCACTGGCGTGACACCATTTCGCCGTCCTGCGAGATGAAAATCGCTTCGCCGGGTTCGACATCGCGGACGAGCTCGTAGTCGCCGGCCTCGAGCACGAGCGATTCGCTGGCGACAGCCCATTCGGTGCCAACGAGCCCGGTGTCGCGCTTGCCCAGAACCAGCGGGCGAATTCCGAACGGGTCGCGGAACGCCAACAGCCCATGACCCGCGATGAGGGCGATGGCAGCGTACGAACCCTCGACCCGCTTGTGCAGTCGACCGACCGCGTCGAAAACGTCATCGGGGGAAAACTTGGCGACCGTCGTCGACGCCTGCAGTTCGTGTGCGAGGACGTTGACGAGAAGTTCGGTGTCGCTGTGGGTGTTGAGGTGGCGACGGTCGTCCTCGTGCAGTTCACGCGTCAACTCGCGCGTGTTCGTCAGGTTCCCGTTGTGAACCAAGATGATCCCGTACGGCGCGTTGACGAAAAACGGCTGCGCCTCTTCGTCGTTCGAGGCACTGCCGCGCGTCGCGTATCGCACGTGACCGAGGCCAACGTTTCCGGCGAGAGAGCGCATGTCGCGAGTGCGGAACGCCTCACGCACCTGGCCCTTGGCCTTTGACATGTGCAGAGTGCGACCCTCGCAGGTTGCGATACCCGTCGAGTCCTGCCCGCGGTGCTGAAGAAGGGCGAGTGCGTCATACACCTGTTGGTTGACGGGAGTCGTTGAAACGATGCCGACAATGCCGCACATTCGAACGGTCCCCTTCCCGCACGGCGCCGCGCGCCTGCGACTCAATCCTCTCACACGTGCGCTTGTTCGCGGTCGGTAGGCTGGAGGTGTGACGGGACAGGACGCGTACTCAAAGGCTGGTGTAGACACCGAAGCAGGTGACCGCGCCGTCGAATTGATGAAAGCCGCCGTGTCCGCCACTCACGGGTCGACGATTCTGGGCGGAGTCGGTGGTTTTGCCGGACTGATGGATGCCAGTTTCCTCAAGGATTTCCGACGACCGATTCTGGCGACGTCGACCGACGGAGTCGGCACCAAGGTTGCGATCGCGCAGGCTCTCGACGTTCACGACACCATTGGGCAGGACCTGGTGGGAATGGTCGTCGATGACATCGTTGTTGTCGGCGCCAAGCCATTGTTCATGACCGACTACATCGCGTGCGGCAAGGTCGTGCCCGAGCGCATCGCCGACATCGTTCGCGGAATCGCCCAGGCGTGTGCCGCAACGGGAACCGCTCTGGTTGGCGGTGAAACCGCCGAACACCCTGGACTTCTGGCCGAGGACGACTATGACGTCGCCGGTGCGGCCGTCGGAGCAGTTGAAGCCGACGAGATGTTGGGACCGGACAAGGTCGAACACGGTGACGTCGTCATCGCGATGGCGTCGAGCGGGTTGCACTCGAACGGGTACTCGCTGGTTCGCCACATCCTGAAGTCCACGGGTCGCACGTTCGACCAGACCGTGCCCGAATTCGATCGCGTGCTGGGACTAGAACTTCTCGAACCGACGCGTTTGTACACCGCGCCTCTGCTCGACACCCTCGCCGCGCACCCCGGTGCGATTCACGCCCTGTCGCACGTCACCGGTGGCGGTATCGCCGCGAACCTCGCACGAGTACTTCCGGCTGGAACGTGGGTCGATGTCGACCGCGCCACCTGGAGCCCGCCGACCGTGTTCCGCGTTCTCGCAGACTGGGGCAACGAACCCGTCGAGGGAACCGAAGGCACCTGGAACCTCGGAATCGGAATGCTCGCGGTCGTGTCACACGAATCGGCGAGCACGCTCACGCGTGAATGGACCGCCGCCGGAATCGAATCCTGGGTCGTCGGTCACGTGTCTAACCGTGAAACTAACCTCGACGGTTATGTGGCGGGCGCCAAGGGTGTCGACGGCGGTGCCGTTCGACTGGTCGGAAACTACGCCGACTGAGCCTCGTCGTCGCTGTCGTCGTCCGCTTCGGTGTCAGCGTCAGAGTCTGAGTCTGCGAATTCAGGCCACTTCTCGAGGTCCTCTTCAAGGCGAGGGTTTCCACCCAGTTCCGACTGCAATGCTGAAAGGTCCGTGTCGGGGCTGAAGTACTTCAGTTCGCGCGCGACTTTGGTGTGCTTGGCTTTTTGGCGACCGCGGCCCATTTCGGACCCCCTTCACTGAGTTCTGTCGGCTCTCGGAGCATCCATGCGTCACGAGGCGTTAGAGGGCTAGTTTATCACGCACCGAGCAGCGCGACGGCGGAGATATACCCAACACCGGCAACGGCCGCTCCGACGAGCACGTGTTTGGCGGCGAGGACAAGCCCGCGCCACAACTCGCCTCGCTCGGTCCACTCGGCGGCGGTCAACGTCAGCGTCGAAAAAGTGGTGAAACCAGCGGCGAATGCGAGGACGACGGCGGCGACGGACCACTCAATCGACCCAGCCGAAAATGCGCCGACCGCGGCGCCGACCAGGAAACTGCCGCCCATGTTCACGGTGAAGAGCCCCCACGACCAGCGACCCGGGGTCACGACGGACATGACCCCGAAACGGGCGGCCGCGCCGAACGCTCCGAACAGAACCTGCACGGCGATCCACGTGAAGTCAATCATGCGCTCGTCTCCGCGAGACGTTTCCCTAAACGCAATCCCCAAACTGCCGCAACGACACCGAGGATGATCGACCCGATCGCATAGGGGAGCATGACGGCAACGCCGGCGACACCGTGGCGAATGATGGGAACCGCGACATCGAGTGAGATGGCGGACAGAGTCGTGTACGAGCCAAGAAAACCGGTGGTGGAACCCAATCGAAGCCACGCCGGCCAGGAACCGAAACCGTGACCGACGATGTACCCCATCGCAAACGACCCGGTCAGATTGACGACGAGAATCCCGTACGGCCACCACTCGCCAGCAAATTCAGTGACCGACACATCGATGATGAACCGCAGGGCGCTGCCCGCCAATCCGCCGACAAAAACGGCGAGGAAGGCGCGAAGCGACTGGTTCACACAGCCAGCGTACTCGCGTCGTTCGCTCACAGTTTCGGGGGTTAGGCTAAGCACACACGGGAGGAACAGCGTGTCAGCAGCCGAACAGTTCGACAACGAACAGCACCGCGACGAGGTCGTCGAGCGGTGGGGCCAAGACGCGTGGTCGAACGGTCAGTCGTGGTGGAAGTCGCTCGGTGAACTCGGGCAAAAGGCGTTCATGGCCGAGGGAACTGCCCTTCGTACCGGCTACACCGAGGCGCGCGACCAGGGACTGGCTGTCGATTCTGACGTCGTGGTCGCACTCGTTGAACGTCACCGTGTCTGGATCACTCAGGCGTGGGGCGGCGTCGAACCGACCGCTGAGCAGTTCCGTGGGCTCGCCGACATGTACATCGCCGACGAAAGATTTGCCCGCCATTACGGCGGCGCCGACGGCGCGAACTTTGTTCGCGACGCAATTTACGCGTGGACGGAATCCGACCACCACTAACAAGAGGACGCAGTTGTGAACCGACTCTCCAATTTCAGCCTGAAGAACCGCGCGCTCATCGCGCTCGTGACGATTGTCGTCGCCGTGTTCGGCGGCATCGCGATGTCGCTGCTCAAACTGGAACTCATCCCATCGGTGTCGTTCCCGCAGCTCGTCATCGTGACGAACTACCCCGGCGCATCGCCCGTGATCGTCGAAAAAGAAGTCTCGACGCCGATTGAGAACGCGATTCAGGCGGTACCGGGACTCGAATCGACGTCGTCGACTTCGCAGCAAGGAACCTCGCAGGTTGTTGCCGAGTTCACGTACGGCACCAACATCGAGACGGCCGAACAAAAAATTCAACTCGCCATCAACAAATTGGCGAACGCACTGCCCGATTCAGTCGAACCACAGGTTTTTGCCGGATCATTTGAGGACGCACCGATTGTTCAGTATGCGGTCACGAGCGACCTGACACAGGATCAACTCAAGCAGTCGCTGACCGACATCGCTGTCAAAGAACTGACCAAGCTAGACGGCGTCCGTGAGGTGTCGATCTTCGGCGCCAACGGTCGACACGTCGAGGTGATCCCCAACGCGAAGAACCTCAAGAAGTACGGACTCACAAACGCCGACATCGAGGGTGCCCTGCAGTCGAACGGAATCCGAATCGGTGCGGGAACGGTGACGTCTGACGACGGCGATCTGTCAATTCTGACCGGAGCCAAGTTGACGTCGATCGACGACATCGCAGCTCTGCCACTTCCGGCAGCCACTGTCGTCAACCCGATGACCGGCAAGGTCACGATCAAGCGCATCTCGGATGTCGCGTCCGTGTCG
>JBEGTE010000048.1:0-6629 GCA_041179605.1 Actinomycetota bacterium
CAGCACGGCGTAGTCACCCAAGTTCGCCATCGGCAACCGTGCTAATCTAGTTCGGTTGCCGTTTGGCACGCCGCCTTAGCTCAGTCGGTAGAGCGTCTCACTCGTAATGAGAAGGTCGTGGGTTCGATTCCCACAGGCGGCTCACATTATTCGCCAGGAGTGAATTCCAGTGACAGCGAGTTCATGCAGTACCGCATGCCGGTCGGGGTTCCGAAGCCGTCGGGGAACACGTGTCCGAGGTGTCCGTCGCATGTCGCGCACCGAACTTCGGTGCGCATGTGGCCAAGCGAGTTGTCGTCGAGCAGAGTCACGGCCTCGGGGTTGATCGTTTCGTAGAACGAGGGCCACCCACAGTGGCTGTCGAACTTCGTGCCGGCGGTGAACAGTTCCGCACCACATCCACCGCAGGTGTACAAGCCGGCGCGGTCTTCCTCGAGCAGTTCGCCTGTCCATGGTCGTTCGGTGCCCGCTTCGCGCAGGATGTGGAAGCGCTCGGGCGAGAGCATCTCTCGCCATTCTTCTTCGGTACGTTTGCCAGGGTTGTCGCTCATGCTCACCATTAAACTCGCAATCATGGCGATGAGCGAGCGGGACAAGGCGGCGGACTGGTTTAGGCGCTTTGCCGACGCCGAGGGTCGCGAATCACCCCGCTACCGCGAGTGGGCTCTAGCCATCGCCGAGGACGACGAGTTGCTGGCCAAAATTGTCAAACTTCCGGTCGCCAAGCGCCAGCCGGTTCTTGTGTTGACGTGTGCACGAGTCGCTGGGGTCCCGCTTCGACCGTTTGCAACCGCGCGTCCGGACTTCATCGCGATGTGGCCCACCATCGCGAAACTCGCGAAGTCGCGTTCGACGCAAACGAACGACCCTCGGCGCTGTTCACCGTTGCTCATAGCGCTCAATCGAATTCGGGGACCGATCGCTCTCATTGAGGTCGGCGCATCGGCCGGGCTAACGTTGATCCCCGACCACTATTCGTACGAATGGGCTGCCAAGGGTCGCACGATTCGGGTTGACCCCGCCGGCGGTCCGTCGACCGTAACGGTCACCGCGCAAATGTCGGGCTGGGGAGGGAATCCGCCACGAATTCCCAAAATCGTGTATCGCGAAGGAATCGACCTCAACCCGCTCGATGTGTCGACCCCCGACGACCGAGAGTGGCTGGAGGCGCTGGTGTGGCCGGAACAAACCGAGCGACACGAATTGGTGCGCGCCGCGGCCGACCTCGTCGTCGCGGTCAAGCCTCGCTTGACCGCTGGGGATGCCCTCGACGAACTGCGCTCGGCTGTCGCTCGTGCGCGCAAGGCGCATCCGAAAGCGACCGTCGTCGTGTGGTCGCCCGCTGTGCTCGTCTACCTTGACCCCAAGCGCCGAGCGGAATTTCAGAAGTATTGCCTTCGCGCGAAGGTTCGCTGGGTGTCGCTCGACGGCAGGCGGGTATTGCCGGGGCTCGCCGATGCTGCGACCGAACACGGGCTCGTGGGCGACTACATCCTCACGTTCGACGGAGAACCGATCGCGGACGTCGACCCTCTCGGCCGCACGGCGACGATTGTCAACCGTTACGGACTCACTCCTGAAGACATGGATCTGCTCGAATTCGAACGCGTTCACTGGGGGCAGTTGCGGTCCAAGGAATCGCTGGTTCGTGCGCACTGGGGGATGGCGCTGGTTCGGTACTACCAACGTCTGTACGCGATAATGGAGAGTACCGCCGCGAGGCGATACGACCCCGTACTCGTTCGAACTTTCGAAGAGTCGCAGAATTCCGCAACCACCCGCGGGCGTTGAGAGCGAGAGACACCACGTGAGCAAGTACCCCCAGGACCGATTCGACGGGCTCGATTCGAGTTCGACTCGTCGTGGCGCTCACCGTACGGATGTTCGCCGCAAGCCGTGGTGGGTCAAAGCGATCACCGTGGTTGCGTCAACCAGTGCGATCATCGTGGCGGCGCTCGCGGGAATCACCGTCATCGACGCGCGACTCAACTTTGAGATTCCCGATTTCTCGACGATCGGTCAGACCCCGACGCCCACCCCGACGCCGACGATTGAACTTTTCGACCCGACCACCTTGACCGAGAAGCAGTTCAAGGCCATCACAATCACGATTTTGAACGGGACGACGTCACCGACGCTGCCTACTGATGTCGCGGCGATGCTGACCACCCAGAACTGGCCGCAGGCGACCTTGGCGGACGCCGCGGACAACACGGTGAAGGAGAGTGTCATCGTTTACCGCTATCCGGCGGACGAGCTGATGGCGACGTCCATCGCGGCATCGCTCGGCATCGAGAACATTCAGCAGTCCGACGTCTACCGCGGCGCGCGCGTCTACGTGCTTCTCGGTTCCGACTTCGTACAGTAGCCACATGGGAACGGCGTCGCGCACGGCCATTGCGCTGGCAACTGTATTTGCTCTCGCCGGTTGCGTTCCGGTTCCTGAGGTTCCGACTCCGACGCCGACCCGTTCCGCAACGCCGACTCCCACACCCACACCGATGGAAGCCGCCCCGCTCACAGGCGAGCAGTTTGTTGCGGGCACGTTGGCGCATGGAACGTTCATGGCGAAGATCGACAACCACCCCGACGCCCGCCCGCAGTTCGGGCTGAACCAAACCGACATCGTGTTCGAGGAACTCGTCGAGGGGGGACTCACGCGTTACGTCGCAATCTGGCAGTCAGACATCCCCGCCGAAATCGGGCCGGTCCGCTCCATTCGTCCCATGGATCCCGACATCGCGAGCCCGTTCAAGGGAATCATCGCCTATTCGGGAGGCAAGGCGAAGTTCATCTACATGATGCGCGACACTCAGGTCGAGAACTTTATGCACGGGCTGGCAAAGACCGAGCCGTATATGTTCCGGACAAAGAAACGCATCGCTCCACACAACGTCATCGTCAAGGCGGCGCAGGTCATCGCGGACAAGCCAAACCTCACCGCGCCTGGTCAGGCGTTTACGTTTTCGAAGCCGGGCGAGATGGCGACCGCCTACCAATTCGGTGCCATGCGCGATGTGCTGCACGCCCGGTTCTCCCGCGGGAATGAACCGTCGTGGGTGTGGGACGCGGAAGCGGGCGTGTACAAGCGCCGCCAAGCCAACGGCGAGTGGGACACGGATGAGAACGGTGACGTGCTCACCGCGACGAACGTGATCGCACAGGTTGTCAAGGAATCCGGCGAGTACGGGTACATCCCGAAGGCAATCGTCATCGGTGGCGGTGTCGCGTACGTGTCCACGGGCGGCAAGACGTTCCCAGTCCAATGGTCAAAGCCGGACCGCAACTCGTTCACGTCGTTCACGTTCCAGGGCGGCAACGTCGTCAAACTTGCGCCGGGCAACACATGGATTGAATTGGTGCCGAAGAACGGCAAGTTCTGGGCCGACGCCCCCGCGGACTGACCTGTCGACAGAATTTGCACTCGCGATAGGTGAGTGCCAGAATTGGGTTAGCACTCTGAACCAGTGAGTGCCAATATCCACGTGACGTCCGGGAGGGACGAAAACAATGGCAAAACTGATTGCATTCGATGAAGAGGCCCGTCGCGGTCTCGAGCGCGGCCTCAACATTCTGGCCGACGCAGTCAAGGTGACGCTGGGACCCCGCGGTCGCAACGTCGTCCTCGAAAAGAAGTGGGGCGCCCCCACGATCACCAACGATGGCGTGTCCATCGCCAAGGAAATCGAACTCGAAGACCCGTTCGAAAAGATCGGTGCCGAGCTCGTCAAGGAAGTTGCCAAGAAGACGGACGACGTCGCCGGTGACGGAACGACAACTTCGGTTGTTCTCGCACAGGCGATCGTTCGCGAAGGACTTCGCAACGTCGCCGCCGGCGCAGACCCGATCGGTCTCCGTCGCGGGATCGACAAGGCCGTTGCCGCGTTAACCGAGCAGCTTCTCAAGAACGCCAAGGATGTCGAGTCGAAGGCGGAAATCGCCGCGACTGCATCGATTTCTGCTGCAGACCCCGAGATCGGCGCGCTCATCGCTGAGGCCATCGACAAGGTTGGCAAGGAAGGTGTTGTCACCGTCGAGGAGTCGAACGCGTTCGGCACCACCCTCGAGGTCACCGAAGGAATGCGCTTCGATAAGGGATTCCTGTCGGCGTACTTCATCACCGACACCGAGCGCATGGAGGCTGTCTTCGAAAACCCCTACATCCTCATCGTCAACTCCAAGATCTCGACGATTAAGGACCTCCTCCCCGTCATTGAGCAGGTTGCTCAGACGGGCAAGCAGCTCCTCATCGTTGCTGAAGATGTTGACGGAGATGCTCTCGCAACTCTCGTCGTCAACAAGATTCGTGGCATCTTCAAGTCGGCAGCCGTCAAGGCTCCCGGCTTCGGTGACCGCCGCAAGGCCATGCTGCAGGACATCGCGATCCTCACCGGCGGCCAGGTCATTTCGGAGGAGATCGGCCTCAAGCTCGACGCCGTGACCCTTGACATGCTCGGCACCGCGCGCAAGGTCGTTATCACCAAGGACGAGACGACCATCATCGAAGGTGGCGGAACGACCGAGGCTGTTGCGGGTCGCGTCAAGCAGATTCGCCAGGAGATCGACAACACCGATTCGGACTATGACCGTGAGAAGCTCCAGGAGCGCCTCGCGAAGCTCGCCGGTGGCGTCGCCGTCATCAAGGCGGGTGCTGCGACCGAGGTTGAACTCAAGGAGCGCAAGCACCGCATCGAAGACGCCATTCGCAACGCGAAGGCGGCCGTCGAAGAGGGCATCGTCCCCGGTGGTGGTGTTGCACTCATCCAAGCCGCTCACGTCCTCGAGACGCTGAAGCTGAAGGGTGACGAACTCACCGCAGCGAACATCATCCGCATCGCCATCGAGGCTCCGCTCAAGCAGATCGCCCTCAACGCGGGTCACGAGCCCGGCGTTGTCGTCGACAAGGTTCGCGGACTGCCCGTCGGTCAGGGGCTCAACGCAGCAACCGGCGAATACGTCGACATGCTTGCTGCTGGGATCTCGGACCCGGTCAAGGTGACTCGTTCGGCTCTGCTCAACGCAGCATCGATCGCGGGTCTCTTCCTCACCACCGAAGTTGTTGTCGCCGACAAGCCGGAGCCCGCGGCTCCGATGCCCGCCGGTGACCCGACAGGTGGCATGGGCTTCTAGCCCATCGATTCAGTCAGTCGGGGTGGCCTTCGGGTCACCCCGACTGTCGTTTAGCCGCCCAACAATCGGACGTTCGTTGCTTCGGTCTCCAGGTAATGACTGTGAATCTGGCGGAGGGAGTTCCCAATCGCGGTCAGCGATTCGGTCAGCCTGGTGCTGGCGACCGTCCATTCCGTCATGAGCTCTGTGAACGCAGCCGCCGCGGGTCCCGTCCACGACCCGTCGAGCGCGCGAAGTTGCCCGTTCATCGTGGCGATGTCGGAGGTGATGCGGTCGATGGTCGAACCGATGTGAACGGTGGCGCCGTCGAGTGCGACCGAATCTACGTGAAAGTGTGTCATGCGACCAGTGTCAAAGATTCGCGTGAGGTGTGGTGGCGCATTCGCGCAAACGGTGGGAAACCGGCGGGAATCACCGGTTGTGCAGAATCAAACCGCCGACTCGTCCACGATCTCGTACGCGTAACCCTGTTCCGTCAGGAATCGCTGACGGTTCTGGGCGAAGTCCTGTTCGACGGTGTCTCGCGCGACGACCGTATAGAACACCGCGGTGCGTCCGTCGGTCTTTGGACGAAGGATTCGTCCGAGGCGCTGAGCCTCCTCCTGGCGTGAGCCGAACGACCCGGAAATCTGGATGGCGACCGATGCGTCGGGAAGATCAACCGAGAAGTTCGCGACCTTGGACACCACGAGCACCTTGATGACTCCCGTGCGGAACTGTTCGTACAGGAATTCGCGCTCGTCGACCGGCGTCGCACCCGTGATGGTCGGCAGTCCGAACTGTTCTTTGACCTCGTCAATCTGGTCCAGATACTGGGCGATGACGAGAATCTGGTCGTCAGGGTGTTGGTCGATCAGTCGACGCACGACGCGTTGCTTGGTCGGGCTCGTCGCCGCGATCCGGTATCTCTGGCGATCGCCGGCGACCGCGTACTCCATGCGCTCGTCCGATTCCAACAACACGCGAACCTCGACGCACCGAGCGGGAGCGATGAACCCTTGCGCTTCGATGTCTTTCCAGGGGGCGTCAAAACGTTTCGGCCCGATCAACGAAAACACGTCGCCCTCTTTGCCGTCTTCGCGAACAAGAGTCGCGGTGAGTCCGAGTCGGCGACGAGCCTGCAGGTCGGCGGTGAGTTTGAAGACGGGCGCGGGAAGCAGGTGCACCTCGTCGTAGATGATGAGTCCCCAGTCGTTCGCGTTGAGCAGCGGGAGGTGCGCGAATTCACCACCGCGTTTGGCGGTGAGGATGTGGTACGTGGCGATTGTGACGGGACGGATCTCTTTGCGCTCGCCGGAGTATTCACCGATCTGCTCCTCGGTCAGCGAAGTGCGCGCGAGGATTTCGTCGCGCCACTGACGCGCCGACACCGAGTTGGTGACAAGAATCAGCGTCGACGATTGCGCCTCGACCATCGCACCGATCCCGACGACGGTCTTGCCGGCACCACAGGGGAGAACCACGACGCCGGCCCCCGAGTCCGAGAATAGGTCGACGGC
>JBEGTE010000049.1:0-6582 GCA_041179605.1 Actinomycetota bacterium
TGGTGAACGCTTCGAGCGCACCGATCGCCCTGCGCGCGGTGACGAGCGTGCACCCCGTGAGTTCGGCGACCGCACCGACCGCCCTGCGCGCGGTGACCGTTTTGAGCGTTCGGACCGCCCCGCGCGGACAGACCGTCCTGCACGGGATGATCGCGCACCGCGTGAGTTCAACGACCGGACCAATTCCCCGCGGGGCTCGCGCCCCGCGCGATCCGGCGACCGATTTGACCGCGACGACCGCCCGTCACGAGATTTTGGCGACCGGACCAGTTCCCCGCGGGACTCGCGTCCCGCGCGCGGAGATCGCGCACCGCGATTTGACCGCGACGACCGTCCCGCGCGTGGTGGTGACCGTTTTGACCGAACCGACCGCCCATACCGAGGCGACCGCCCCTTCCGTGCAACTGACGGTTCGCCCGACCGTAACCGTTCGCAGCGACCGCACCGTAACCCGAACCACCACGACGCACCTCGTCAGGACCGTTACGACCGCGTAGAGCGCAAGCGCGACTCCGAGTTCTACCCGTCGAAGACCGAAGGTCAGGCGTGGACGCCGCAGGAAGACGTCGTCCTCGAGCGTCTTCAGGCGATGGCAACGACCGCTGCCGACGTTGACGGAGTGAGCTTCACCGATCTCGGCCTCGGCCGCAACATCGCTCAGGCGCTCGCCGAACTCGGCGCAACCGCGCCGTTCCCGATTCAGGCTGCGACCATCCCCGATGTGCTGGCTGGCCGTCACGTCCTCGGGCGTGGTCGCACCGGTTCCGGCAAGACCATCGCGTTCGGTGCGCCTCTCGTCGAGAAACTCATGGAGAACGGCGGCGGCAAGCGTCGCACGCAGGGCCGCGCTCCTCGTGCGCTTATCCTCGCGCCGACTCGTGAACTCGCTCAGCAGATCAACCGGACGGTCATGCCCGTCGCGAAGGCAGTCGGCCTGTTCACGACAACAATCGTCGGTGGAGTCCCCCAGGGCTCGCAGGTCATGAGCCTGCGCCGCGGTGTTGACATCCTCATCGCGACCCCCGGCCGCCTCGAAGACCTCGAGCGTCAGGGTTACGTCGACCTCTCGAACATCACCATCACGGTGTTGGACGAAGCCGACCACATGTGCGACCTCGGATTCCTCGAGCCCGTTCAGCGCATCCTGCGGGCGACCGACCCCGAGGGTCAGCGACTTCTCTTCTCGGCGACCCTCGACAAGGGTGTTGCCGCGATCATCGACGAGTTCCTTGAGAACCCAGCAATCCACGAGGTTGCTGGCGAGGATCAGGCGTCTGCGACGATCGACCACCGCGTCTTCATCGTGGACCACCGCGACAAGATCCCGCTCATTGAGCACATGGTCCGTCGCGATGGCAAGACGCTAATCTTCACCCGCACCCGCGCGTACGCTGATCAGTTGTCGGACGCGCTGGAAGACGCGGGGATCCGCGCGACCAGCCTGCACGGTGACCTCAACCAGGCTCGTCGTAACCGAAACCTCGAGAAGCTCACCAAGGGAATCGTCAACGTGCTTGTCGCAACCGACGTCGCTGCTCGCGGAATCCACGTCGATGAAATCGACCTGGTCATCCAGGCTGATGCACCGGATGAGTACAAGACGTACTTGCACCGCTCTGGTCGCACTGGCCGCGCAGGTCGCCACGGAACCGTGGTCACGCTCATCCCCAAGCAGCGCCAGCGTCGAATGAACGAGATGCTCGAGCGCGCAGAGATTCAGGCGACGATGGTTCCGACTCGCGTCGGCGACCCTCACCTCGACAACCTCGTCTAGGTTCTGCTCATGGATTCGCGGCTCAAGGGTTACCTGTTCGTCGCTGTGCAATTCGCCCTTCTCGGGGTGATTGTGGTGGCGCCGGCGGGCGACCTTCCGTGGCGGGGGAATCCGTGGACCGAGTTCGTCGGTCAACTTCTGTTCCTTGCCGGCCTGGGGTTGGTTGTGTGGTCAGGTGTCGCTCTCGGGCGTTCCCTGACCGCCCACCCCGAGCCGACAGCAAAATCAGAACTTCGGACGACAGGACCTTACGCGTTCGCACGTCACCCGATCTATTCGGGGCTAATCTCCCTCGCGGTTGGTGCCGCGTTCGCGGGAGCGTCGTGGCTACACGTCACGGCTGCCGTTGCTTTGGTCGTCACGTTGACGGCAAAATCGCGGTTTGAGGAATCGCTGCTCGTCGCGCGGTATGGTGACGACTACGTTTCGTACGCTCGCACGGTCGGTCGGTTCGTTCCGTGGTTCGACCGCTTTCGGTGACACAAAAAGGTCGCGACCGCCCGAAGGCGATCGCGACCATCGGGTGAATTACTGAACTATCGCGAGTCCGGTAAAGGACGCGGCATCGTTAACGCTGCCTGCGTTGGTGAGGTTCGCGAACCCCATGGACGTCATGGCGTCGAGTGCCTGTCCCGCTCGGTTTCCCGAACGGCAGTAGAGGACGTACACGCCGTCCTTGTCGAGGGTCGCCACCTGGTCGGTGAATGTGGGGTCTTCCCAGTTGATGTTGACCGCTCCGTCGAGATGCCCGGTCGCGAACTCCTCAGGCGTGCGAACGTCGATTACGGCGGTGACGGTGGACATGTCAACAGTCTGGCTGCTGCAACCAGTCAACGCGACCGTGAGTCCGAAAACTGCGGCGAGCGCGGCGACGATGGTCAGAAAGCGGGTTGTGAATCGGTTTTTCTTCATACCCCCTAGGGTATGCTAAACTTGATGACAACGCAACAACTGGAGGTGCCATGATCATCGAACCGAACGAGCTCAAGTCAGCTCGTGATCGACTCGCGCGAATCCAAGGTCAAATTGGTGGTCTCATTCGCATGATCGACGATGGTCGCGACTGCACCGAAATACTCACCCAGCTGTCCGCCGCAAGCACCGCACTGTCGCGCGCCGGGTTTTCAATCATCTCGACGGGAATGGCACACTGCGCGACCGACGCTGAGGGAAGCGACAACCGCGCGGCCCTCGAAAAAGCATTCATGTCACTCGCCTAAGGAACAGCGATGAAAACAATCATTGTCGGAGGAGTTGCGGGCGGCATGTCCGCTGCGACACGATTGCGCCGACTCGACGAATCGGCCGAAATCGTGATTTACGAGCAAGGTCCCTATGTGTCATTCGCCAACTGTGGGTTGCCGTACTTCATCGGTGGGATCATCGACAAGCGGTCAGCGCTGTTGTTGCAGACGCCGGAATCTTTGGCGTCGCGATTCAACCTCGACGTTCGCACCAACGCTCGAGTTGAATCGATCGACCCATCAACTCGAACCGTGACCGTGCGTCATGTGCAGTCGGGCGAAATAACAACTGACTCGTATGACGCCCTGATTTTGTCGCCGGGTGCCAAGCCGCGCGTTCTCGACATTCCTGGATTCGACCGTGCGCTGACACTTCGAAATGTGCCCGACGCTGACCGAATCGTCGAGGCGATTGGTGCAAAAGATAATCAGAACGTTGTCATTCTCGGAGCCGGCTTCATCGGAATCGAGGTTGCCGAAAACCTCCGTCACGCCGGTCACTCGGTGACGATTGTGCAGTCGCAATCACAAGTCCTTCCCCAATTCGACATCGAAATGATCGAGCCATTCCAGCGCACGCTGGAAGAAAACGGCGTCGCACTCGTCCTTGGGCAAACCGCAATGGGAATCACCGACGATTCGGTCGCACTGTCCGACGGGCGATCTATTCCGGCCGACATTGTCATCTCGTCTGTCGGTGTCGTTCCTGACCACGAACTTGCAGTCGAGGCGGGACTTCGAATCGGCGATGCCGGCGGAATCTGGGTCGACGAACATCAACGGACGAGCGACCCCAATATTTACGCAGTCGGAGACGCTGCCGAAAAGGTGAACAGCGCAACGGGTGATTCGTCGATGGTGTGGCTGGCAAACCTCGCGAACCGCCACGGTCGACTTGTGGCCGATGTTGTTGCTGGCGAAACCGTCAGCGCGCGTCCCAGCATTGGAACGGGCATCATCGGCGCCTTTGGAATGGTCGCTGCCGTCACCGGTGTTACGGAGTCAACCGCGCGGCGAGCCGGATTGGCACATTCCGTCATCCACCTACACCCCGGATCTCATGCGGGGTATTACCCGGGCTCGGAAACGATTGCGCTCAAGGTCGTATTCCACCCCGTCACGGGAGTGTTGCTTGGGGCACAGGCCGTCGGACGCGACGGAGCCGACAAGCGAATTGACGTCATTGCGACAGCGATTTACGCGGGGCTCACAATTGATGACCTCATGAACCTGGAATTGGCTTACGCCCCACAGTTTGGGTCGGCGAAGGACGCGATCAACCAAGCGGGATATGTCGGAAACAACGTCCTCGCGGGTCGCACCCCGACAGTCCAGTGGCACGAAATTGACTCGCGAGTCGCAGACGGTGCCATCATTCTGGATGTTCGCACGGACTCCGAAAACAGCGCGGCATCGATCCCTGGCAGCACCCACATCCCGGTCGACTCGCTGCGCGACCGACTCGGCGAACTCCCGCGAGACCGCGAACTCATCATTCATTGCAAGGTCGGCCAGCGAGGGCATACCGCAACACAAATTCTGCGATCGAATGGTTTCAACGCCATCAACCTCGACGGCGGTTATCTCACGTGGAATGACGGCACGCTCGCTCGCGAACGAACAACTTCTCTCGATTCATAACAACACAACGAAAGGACACACAATGTGCTCAAAAATCACCTGCAACAAATGCGGTAAGGCAACGTGGACCGGCTGCGGTCAGCACGTTGAGCAGGCACTCGCTGGCGTCAAGCCCGCAGACCGCTGCACCTGCAAGTAGTCGCATAGACAGAACGACGACCCTCGCACGCGCGGGGGTCGTCGTGTTTTCAGTGTCGGTGAATTTCGCAGGACCCGTCGGCGCAATGAAAAGTCTTCTCCGGCCAAATTCGGCCGTAAATCGCGCACCCAACACACCAACCGAAGATTGCTTCGGCTCCGAGCAGTGAAAGACACACCGCGCAGATCGACAGCGCGACAACCGGGAGGTTTAGCCAGCCGAACGCGAAGCACGCCGACACCGACAGCACGAACCCGAGACCCCACGCAAACCCTTTTTGTGGCGCACCCACCCAGCGCGGTGCGATCCGGCTGACCGACAAAGCGCTGAGCGCATAGAGTGGCGCGAACCGGGCGCCCACGCCAATCCTGATCCCCATCTCAACGATGAACAGCACAGCAAATCCACGGGCAAGCGAGAAGTCGCCGGTCGAGACCGCATAGGACCATCCCGTGACCCCTGCGACAAAAAGGATTACGGACGCAACTCGCACTGCGCGGTCATTGACGACAGCAACCTGGTAACCGTCGACTACCTCGCCGATGGGCTGTCCACGCAGTTGGGATTGAGCGGTTTCGGTCACTCGCTTACCCTAACCGCACGACCTATGAGAACCCTTGGACTCCTGTCACGCCGGGGGCAGGGGCGAGTAGTGTGGCATCACCATGATTAACGTCGCCGTGGCGCGCGCTCGCGAAGCCTTCCCCGCGTGGTCGCAGACCACCGTCCGCCACCGTGCGGCCATCGCCAAGCGTTTCGGTGAACTCGTGTTGCGAGACCGTGACCGGATCCTCGACGCGATTCAGGCGGACACGAAGAAATCGCGACCGAACGCCCTCGACGAAATTCTCGACGTTGCCGGGGTGTGCACGTTTTATGCGAGCAACGCGGTGTCGATTCTGCGTCCTCGTCGTCGTGCCGGTGCGGTTCCAATTCTGACGAAGACGGTCGAGAGACACGTGCCCGTGGGCGTTGTCGGAATCATTACACCGTGGAACTATCCGTTCACCCTCCCAGCGAGCGACCTCATTCCCGCGATTGTTGCGGGGAACACCGTCGTCCTCTTGCCGGACGCGATGACGCCCAGGTCCGCTGATGTCATTGGTGACCTACTCGCCGAGGCAGGGGTCCCGGACGGTGTCGTCACTATTGTTCACGGGGGTGGCCGAGTCCACGGGCCGGAGCTCATCGAACTAGCCGACTTCATCATGTTCACGGGTTCGACAGCAACAGGCGCAATTGTGGCCCAACAGTGCGCGGCCAGACTCATCGGGTTCTCAGGCGAACTCGGCGGAAAGAATCCGCTGATCGTGCTCGATGACGCCGACGTTCAACGAGCCGCGGCCGGAGCCGTGCGCGCGAGTTTCAGTAACTCGGGTCAACTCTGCGTCAGCACAGAACGCGCGTATGTGCACACCGACGTCTACGACGAATTCGTCGCCGCGTTCGTCTCGCACACCGAGGCGATGTCGCTGGGTGACGGACTGGATTGGGAGATCGACATGGGCCCTCTCATCTCGGAGACTCAGGCCGACCGCGTGGTGTCCCACATCCAGGACGCCGTGGCCAAGGGCGCAACGGTTCTCTCGGGTGGACGTCGTCGAACCGACATCGCACCGACCTTCATCGAGCCGACGATCCTCACGGGTGTCACAGCGGAAATGGCGCTGTTCCGCGGTGAAACGTTCGGACCGGTCATCAGTGTCTATCGCGTTGACTCCAACGACGAGGCTCTCGCTCTCGCCAACGATTCCGAGTACGGCCTCAACACCAGCGTGTGGTCG
>JBEGTE010000050.1:0-6539 GCA_041179605.1 Actinomycetota bacterium
GCGAATGCTCAGCGTGTCAAGAACATCGTCGAGTCGATCCGTCGCACGGGCGCCGAGGACGTGCTGTAAGCGTTTGCTTCGAAAATCGTTGCCGATTCGGCGAAATGTAACGATTTGGGTGTCTTTTTGTAAAATCGCGGTGCATCCCGATTGAGTTCGCCAACTGCGCGAATAGGATGGGCACATTAGGTGGTTCACGATGCGGTAACCGTCGCGTCGGGGCCACCCCACTGAGAGGAAATCCCCCGTGAAGAAAATCACAACGCGCGCCCTTTCCGGGCTTGCACTGGCGGGAGCCGCGAGCATGGTGCTCGCCGGTTGCGCCGCTGCCCCCGACGCTAGCGAGTCGGCTGTCGAACAGCTCGACTACCTCGCTTGCGCGGTTTCGGACGAAGGTTCGTGGAACGACAAGTCGTTCAACCAGTCGGTTTACGAAGGACTCACCAAGTCGCGTGACGAACTCGGTGTCCAGATTCAGGACGCAGAGTCGGCATCGCCCGATGACTTCGCCCCCAACCTCCAGGCCATGGTCGACGCAAACTGCGACATCACCATCGCAGTTGGGTTCAACCTCGTTGACGCAGTAAACGCTGCAGCCGAGGCAAACGCCGACTTCAAGTTCGTCACCGTTGACGGATGGTCGAACGGTGCAACCAACCTCAAGCCGATCGGCTACTCGATGAACCAGTCGTCGTACCTCGCTGGCTACCTCGCCGCTGCTCAGTCGACCACCAAGGTCGTCGGAACCTACGGCGGAATGCAGATTCCTGCAGTAACCGACTTCATGACCGGTTTCTACAACGGTGCACTTGCGTGGGGTGCTGACAACGGCACCACCGTCAAGGTCGTCGGATGGAACCCCGCCAACGAGACCGGTGACTTCATCGGTGACTTCACCCCCAACTCGGGAACCTCGAAGGCGATCGCAGCCGCTCAGATTCAGGCTGGCGCTGACGTCATCTTCCCCGTCGGTGGAGACCAGTTCGGTGCCGTTTCGGAAGCCATCACCGAAGCCGGTGTTGACGGCCGCATGATCGGTGTCGACAAGGACATCGCGGCGACCTCGCCTGAATACGCAACCTGGGTGCTCACCTCGGCTGAGAAGCGCATGACCAACGCGGTCTACGACATCATCAAGGCGATTGCCGTTGACGGTGAGGACTTCACGGGTGACGCGTACATCGGTACCCTCGAAAACGGTGGAACCGCTCTGTCGGCAATCACCAACTACAGCGGAAAGCAGTCGCAGGCCGACATCGAAGCCAAGCTTGAAGAAATCAAGGCTGGCATCATCTCGGGCGACATCGACCCGCTCAAGTAATCTTCGGTTAGCCGAAGTCGGGGGTCGTCGAGACTGGTCTCGGCGGCCCCCGTCCCACATCACTCAAGGAATCACCCATGAAGCTGGAACTCCGCGGCATCACGAAGCGCTTCGGTTCGCTCGTTGCCAATGACCACATCGATCTCGTGGTCGAACCGGGAGAAATTCACAGTCTGCTCGGCGAAAACGGTGCCGGTAAGTCGACTCTCATGAACGTCCTTTACGGCCTCTACACGGCGGACGAGGGAGAAATTCTGCTGGACGACGTTGTCCAGAAATTCAAGGGACCCGGCGACGCGATGGCGGCCGGAATTGGAATGGTCCACCAACACTTCATGCTCATCCCCGTGTTCACGGTCGCCGAGAACGTGGTTCTCGGAAACGAACCGACCGGGGTTGCCGGAATTCTGAATCTCGAATCGGCGCGCGCGCGCGTTCGGGAAATCTCGGACCGTTTCGGGTTCGACATCGACCCCGATGCGGTTGTCGAAGATCTTCCCGTAGGTGCTCAGCAGCGCGTCGAAATCATCAAGGCCCTTGCGCGCGACGCGAAGGTGCTTGTTCTCGATGAACCGACTGCGGTCCTTACTCCCCAGGAAACCGACGAGTTGATGGGAATCATGAAGGATCTTGCGAAGTCGGGAACTTCGATCGTGTTCATTACACACAAGCTTCGTGAAGTCCAAGCCGTCGCAGACCGCATCACCGTCATCCGATTGGGCGCTGTAGTCGGTGAAGCAAAACCAACCGACTCTGCCGAACAACTCGCAACGATGATGGTGGGCCGCGAGGTTGATCTTGACGTCAACAAGAAGGCGCCCGTGCTGGGGTCGACCGGCCTGAGCGTCAGCGGACTGACGGTCGTCGGCGATCGACACACCAAAGTGGTTGATGACGTGTCGTTCGAGGTGCGCGGCGGCGAAGTTCTCGCCATCGCCGGTGTCCAAGGAAACGGTCAGACCGAATTAGCCGAGGCGCTCGTCGGATTGCGTGACCCGAGTTCGGGGAAGATTCTCCTCGGAGACCTCGACATCACCGATTCGAGCGTTCGCCAGGTCATCGATGCGGGCGTCGGATACATTCCGGAGGACCGCAAGAAGGACGGGCTCGTCGGTGACTTCACCATTGCCGAAAACCTCATGTTGAACAAGTCGTTCGGCCCACCGTGGGCGAAGGGAGTTCAGATTGATTTCGCGAATCGTGATCGACTGGCAGACGAACTCATCGCCGAATACGACGTGCGTACACCCGGACGCGAGACGTTAGCGAAGCAACTCAGTGGTGGAAACCAACAGAAGGTTGTCGTCGCCCGTGAACTGAGCCGCGACCTCAACCTTCTGATTGCATCGCAACCGACCCGCGGTGTCGATGTCGGTTCTATCGAATTCATTCACGAACAGATCGTGGCGACGCGTGACGCGGGCAAACCGGTCGTCATTATTTCGACCGAGCTCGACGAGGTGACTGCTCTTGCTGACCGCATTGCGGTCATGTACCGCGGTCGCATTATCGGAATTGTTGACGCGAGTGCGTCGCGCGAAACGTTGGGACGCATGATGGCAGGAGTGAGCGCATGACCACCGAAACTCAGTCGGCCACCTGGTCGACGGCGATGAAAGAAATCGTTTCGGGTGGTCCGTTCCGCGCATTCCTTTCTGTGGTGCTCGGGTTTGTCGTCGGCGCGCTCTTCATGGTGTTCTCAAACGAGGCCTTCTTGCAGGCGGCGACCTACTTCACCGCTCGCCCGACGGACGCGTTGAGCGCGGGCTGGACCGCCATCGCAGATGGATACGCCGCACTCTTCCGCGGATCGATTTACAACTACCAGGCCGACAACCTCGTGGCAGCACTTCGTCCCATCACCGAGACGTTGCGATTCGCCGGCCCGCTCATCGCGGCGGGGCTCGGTGTCGCCCTCGGTTTCCGGGTCGGACTTTTCAACATCGGCGCCAGTGGTCAGATCCTGTTTGGTGCCCTCGCAGCGACATGGATGTCAACGCGCGTGTCACTGCCGTGGGGTGTTCACCTCGTCGTCGCTGCGGTCGTCGCAATCGGAGCATCAGCGGCATACGGTGCACTCGTCGGTTTCCTTAAGGCGCGCACCGGTGCCCACGAGGTCATCGTCACCATCATGCTCAATTACGTCGCGGCGGGACTGTTGACGTTCGCCTTCCGCCAGGACTACCTGTTGCTTGAAGCGAACGGCGGTGGAACCCCGAAGTCTGACGCTCCCGCTGAGACCGCTCAGTTGCCGACCCTGTTCGGCGACGCGTACACGCTGCACGCGGGATTCATCCTCGCCGTTGTCGGGGTCATCGTCTATTGGTGGTTGATGGAGCGGTCGACCTTCGGTTTCCGTTTCCGCATGGTCGGGCACAACATCGACGCAGCCCGCACCGCGGGGATCAACGTCAATCGCACGTTCGTTTATGCAATGGCTGCCTCGGGTGCGTTCGTCGGCATCGCTGCTGTGAATCAGGCCCTCGGCGCGCGTGCTGGACTGACGCCCGACCTGGACGGTTCAATCGGTTTTGATGCCATCACCGTCGCACTACTCGGGTCATCGACGGGACCCGGAGTACTCCTCGCTGGACTTCTCTTCGGTGCCTTCAAGGCAGGCGCTCCTGCTATGCAGGTCATCGGTTTGTCGCCGGAAGTGACCGGTGTCATCCAAGGGTTCATTGTTCTCTTCATCGCGGCGCCGCCCCTGGTGCGGGCAATATTCCGCTTGCCGGCGCCACAGAAAACGACGGTGATTGCCGACTGGTGGGCGAAACTTCGTCGGAAGGGAGGCGTGAAATGAGCGCCGTAAGCGCGGATTCCTTCGCCCGCGTGGATGCACGTGTTTCCCTGAAGACCCCGATCGTGATGACGGTGTTCGCTGTTCTCGTCGGAGTCGTGTTTGGTGCGTTCGGTAAATCCGAAAACGTCGCCTTCCAATGGTCGAACCCCGAGGATGTCATCCACATCCCCGACTTCGTCATCGGGTCAAACACCGTCGGGATGGTGAGTGGAGCAATCTTGCTCGTCATCGCCGTCGTGTCTTTCCTGCGCGCGCGTGCACGCCGGACCACCCCCATGTGGCTGACGCTCACATTCGGTTTGGTCGCGGTCGTCGCGCTGTTGGGTTGGCTCGCGGCCGGTAACGCGGTTCCGTTCGCGTTCATTCTCGGCAACGCGGTCGTCCTCGCGGTGCCGATTGCACTCGGTGCGATGGGCGGAATCATGTCAGAACGAGTCGGTGTCGTGAACATTGCCATCGAGGGGCAATTGCTCACCGGTGCGTTCCTCGCCGCCGTTGTCGGGTCGCTTACCGACAACCTGTACCTCGGGTTGATTGCTGCGATGGTCGGCGCCGCGCTACTGTCGATGGTTCTCGCCGCGTTCGCGATCGTGTACCTCGTCGACCAGATCATCGTCGGTGTCGTGCTCAATGTGCTCGTCTTGGGTATCACCAACTTCCTGTATTCGCAATGGTTGGCGTCCGACGGACAGAACTCGAACTTCCCCGGGACGTTCGACATCATCCCGATTCCGGGACTGTCGAGCATCCCCATCATCGGACCGGCCCTGTTCGAGTCGCGCCTGACCACGTACTTGACCTACTTGATCATCCCCGCTCTGTGGTTCATCTTGTTCAAGACGAAGTTGGGACTCCGAGCACGTGCAGTCGGCGAACACCCTCTCGCGGCGGATACCGTCGGCATCAACGTTGCCCGCACACGTTTCTGGTGGGTCACGCTCGGCGGAGTTGTCGCTGGCCTCGGTGGTGCTGCGTTGACCATTGGGTCGGTTGGTGCGTTCGGTCGAGGAATGTCGGGAGGCCAGGGCTTCATCGCCCTTGCCGTCGTCATTCTTGGTCGCTGGCACCCGTTCTCGGCAGCCGCAGCAGCTCTGCTGTTCGGGTTCTCGATCATTCTGCGCGTCTGGGCGAACCAGGTGAGCCCCGGCATTCCGACCGACTTCATCACGATGGTTCCGTACCTCGTCACGCTCATCGCGGTCGTCGGATTCGTTGGTCGCGTTCGCGCACCGGCGGCCGACGGTCAACCGTATATCAAGGGGTAGCGATGGTTTCACTTGACTGGGATGTACTCCGCGAACACGCTCTCGCGGCGATGCAGAAGGCGTATGCGCCGTACTCCAAATTTCCCGTCGGTGTTGCAGCACTTGTCGACGATGGGCGAATCATCTCGGGGTGCAACGTCGAGAACGCGAGTTATGGTCTCGGACTCTGTGCCGAGTGTGCTCTCGTGTCGTCGCTCGCGATGACGGGTGGCGGAAAACTCGTCGCGTTCACGTGTGTGGACGGAAATGGCGAGACACTGATGCCGTGCGGTCGTTGTCGTCAGTTGCTGTTTGAACACTCCGCGCCGGGGATGCTCCTGAACACGGTGTCGGGCATCAAGACAATTGACGAGGTCATTCCGGACGCGTTCGGCCCATCGACTCTCGCCGCATTCGCCCCCGTCGATCCTGCGGACGAAACGAATTGCGAGGGTTGCCAGTGAGCGGCATCGAACCTTTCGACGCGGTCGACCTCATCAAGTCCAAGCGTGATGCGGGGGAGTTGTCGACTGACGAAATCCGCTGGCTTGTTGACGCCTACGTGCGAGGTGTTGTTGCGGATGAGCAGATGTCGGCGATGACGATGGCGATTCTCATCCGTGGAATGAACCGTCGCGAAATCAACGACCTCACCGCCGCCATGGTCTCGTCGGGCGAGCGTCTTGACTTCTCGACCTTGTCCTGGCCCACCGCGGACAAGCACTCAACGGGCGGCGTCGGGGACAAGATCACGCTTCCGCTTGCACCCCTCGTCGCAAGTTTCGGTGTTGCGGTTCCGCAATTGTCCGGTCGCGGTCTCGGGCACACGGGTGGAACCCTGGACAAGTTCGAGTCGATTCCGGGGTGGCGCGCAAACCTCACCAACGACGAGATGCACGCGCAGCTGGAGAAGGTCGGGGCGGTCGTCTGCGCCGCTGGATCGGGGCTGGCGCCCGCTGACCGTAAGTTGTATGCGCTGCGGGACACAACAGGAACGGTAGAGGCAATCCCGCTCATCGCGTCGAGCATCATGAGCAAGAAGCTCGCGGAGGGAACCGGGGTCCTCGTTCTCGACGTGAAGTTCGGGAACGGCGCCTTCATGTCGACGCTGGATCGCGCGAAGGAACTCGCCGAGGTGCTCGTCGGCATTGGGAACGACGCAGGCGTGAAG
>JBEGTE010000051.1:0-6867 GCA_041179605.1 Actinomycetota bacterium
CCAGTCGGGTCAACTTCGGCGATGCTTTCCGCGACGAGGAAACGGTGGAACGACCGAATCGACGACAGAGCGCGCGTAATCGACGTGGACGCGAGCCCCGAGAAAAAGCATCGGCGTTCCGTGCCCCTTGGCCAACAGCGCTGGGCGCCCACGAACGAGATACGCATCGATCGCATCCCGCGCAAATGTCCCGAGAGGCACGATTCGTTGCTTGTTTCCTTTACCCGTCAGGGTGATGACATCCGACACCTCATCCGGGCGCACGTCGTCCACCGCGAGTGTGACGACTTCGGAGACACGACCACCCGTCGCGTAGAGCAGTTCGAGCAATGCACGGTCGCGCAAACCGACCGGGGTGTCCGTCGGAGTCGACTCGAGCAGCGCGGTCACCTGCTCGATCGACAGTGCTTTAGGGAGCCGTTGCGGGCGGCTCGGCGCAAGGACCGAACCAGTCGGGTCAACTTCGGCGATGCTTTCCGCGACGAGGAAACGGTGGAACGACCGAATCGACGACAGAGCGCGCGTAATCGACGTGGACGCGAGCCCCGAGCCCCTCGGACCGAAGTTTCGCGAGGTGATCGGTGATGTCGACTGACGACACAGAGCCGATCGGCCGGTTTCCTAAACGGTCTGCCCAGCGCTCGAGGTCGCGTCGATAGGCGGCTACCGTGTTGGCGCTCCTACCCTTTTCCATCGCCGTGTGGCGCAGGAACCGTTCGACGAGGCCTTGTACCTCAGACGGCATTTACTGACCGTCGCCGTATTCGACGTCGAGCACGTCCGATGTGTGACGGTCGCGCGCGGCGGCAACAAGTCCGCTGAAGAGCGGGTGTGCGGCGGTCGGGCGCGAACGCAGTTCGGGGTGCGCCTGAGTCGCGATGTAGTACGGGTGAACATCGGCGGGAAGCTCGACGAACTCGACAAGATTTCCGTCGGGGCTGGTTCCAGAGAAGGACAATCCCGCCGCCGCGATGTGGTCGCGGTAACGGTTGTTCACTTCGTAACGGTGGCGGTGGCGTTCCCACGCCGTCGCCGACCCGTACACCGATTCCGCCACGGAACCCTGTGCGAGTGCGGCTTCGTACAGTCCGAGTCTCATCGTTCCGCCGAGGTCTCCCCCGGCGATGATGTCAACCTGTTCCGCCATCGTCGCGATAACGGGGTGTTCGCTGTCGGGGTCAAATTCGCTTGAGGAGGCTCCGGCAAGACCGGCGACGTTGCGGGCGTATTCAATGACCATGCACTGAAGCCCAAGGCAAATGCCGAGGGTCGGGATCTTGTTTTCGCGAGCGTGGCGCAGGGCGCCGAGCTTTCCTTCGATACCGCGAACGCCGAATCCACCAGGGACGAGAATCCCGTCGAGGTCCGCAAGTGCTTCGGCAGCGCCCTCGGGTGTCTCACACGTGTCGGACGGGACCCACTTGATGGACACAGCAACGTCGTTCGCGAATCCGCCGGCCTTGAGCGCCTCGGTGACCGAGAGGTAGGCGTCGGGCAGGTCGATGTACTTTCCGACCAAACCAATCGTGACCTTGCCCTTGGGGTTGTGAACGGTGTCGAGAAGTTCCGACCAGCCGCTCCAGTTGACCTCGCCGGCGTCCTCGAATCGAAGCTGATCGACGATGTACTGGTCGAGCCCCTGCGAGTGAAGCATGGCGGGGATGTCGTAAATCGACGGAACGTCCACCGCGTTGACAACGGCGTCCTCGTCGACGTCACACATCAGCGCGATCTTGCGCTTGTTGCCCGCGGTGACGGGACGGTCGGAACGTAGAACGAGAGCATCCGGCTGAATGCCGATGGACCGAAGCGCCGCGACCGAGTGCTGGGTCGGCTTGGTCTTCTGTTCGCCCGAGGCGCCCATGAACGGGACGAGCGACACGTGGACGAAGAACACGTTCTTGCGACCGAGTTCGTGGCGAACCTGGCGGGCCGCCTCGATGAACGGCTGGCTCTCGATATCGCCGACGGTTCCACCGATTTCGGTGATGATGACGTCGGGAGTCGGGTCGAGTTCGGCCTGGAGTCGCATGCGACGCTTGATTTCGTCGGTGATGTGCGGGATGACCTGGACGGTGTCACCGAGGTATTCCCCGCGACGTTCGCGCTCGATTACGCGCGAGTAAATCTGGCCCGTGGTGACGTTGGCGGCTCGGTCGAGGTTGATGTTGAGGAAGCGCTCGTAGTGTCCGATGTCGAGGTCGGTTTCGGCGCCGTCGTCGGTGACGAACACCTCGCCGTGTTGGAACGGGTTCATCGTTCCCGGGTCGACGTTGAGGTACGGATCAAGCTTTTGCATGACAACACGCAACCCACGACGGGTCAGCAGATTGCCGAGAGAGGCGGCGGTGAGGCCCTTTCCGAGAGAGGAGACGACTCCTCCGGTCACGAAGATGTGTCGTGTCACAACGCCCTTGGGGCTGAAATCTGTATCCCTCACCACGGGTTTTAACTGTACTTCCCGCGGGGGCAAAACGGCGAATTAACCGAGCGCGCCACGCCCACGCGACGCCGAATCGAGCATTTCTTGTGCGTGCGCCCGAGCGTTCTCGGAATCCGTTCCTGACAGGAGCCTTGCCATCTCGGCGACACGCTCGTCCCCCGACAGAGGCGTAATCGTTGATTCGGTGACGTCACCGCTGGTGTCCTTGATGATCCGCAGGTGATTTGTCGCAAACGCCGCTACCTGCGGGAGATGTGTGACAACAATCACCTGAGCGGTCTCGGCGAGCTTCGCGAGTCTGCGACCGATCTCGATTGCACTCGAGCCGCCAACCCCGGCATCGATTTCGTCGAAGACGAGTGTCGGAACGGTGTCGGTTCCTGCAATGACAACTTCGATTGCCAACATCACGCGCGACAGTTCACCGCCCGAGGCCGTCTTGGTGACGGGCTTCGGTTCACCACCGGGGTGTGGGCGCAGCAACATATCGACCCCGTCACGGCCGTGGATGTGGAACTCGTCTCCAGTAGATATCGCGACGACGAACTCGGCGGTCGGCATCGCAAGGTGGTGCAGTTCTTCGGTCACGTCTCGCGACAATTTTTGGGCTGCGTCCGAGCGAATACGCGAGACGGTGCCCGCAAGCTGTTCCAACTGCGCACGGTCGGCGTCGACGGCCGCGGTCAGTTCCCCGATTTCATCGCCGGTGCGGTCGAGTTCGAAGAGTCGATCCGACGCCGTCGACCACATCTCGAGGACGTCTTCCAGAGTCGGTCCGTACTTACGCACAAGTGCGTTCAGCACCGCGACACGGTGTTGAACCGTCTCGATGTCGTCACCCTCAACGTCGAGGCCGTTCGCGTACAACGACACCGCGGCGGCGGCGTCACGGACGATGATGGAGGCTTCGGACAACTGAGTCAGCAGCGTCTCGACGGTCGCGTCGTGCCCCGCAACACGTTCGAGCGCCTTGCGCGCGCTCTCGACAAGCGACACCGCGTCGAACTCGGAATCCTCCGCCGACAGTGCTTCGTGCGCCTCCTGGGCGGCCCGTCGAAGATCGTCACCGTTCGCCAGTCGTTCCATGACGGATTTCAGTCGGACGTCTTCGCCGGCGACGGGCTGGACACCGTCGATTTCAACGACCGCAGCACGAAGTTCGTCGGCCTCTCGGCGTCGAGCCTCTGCATCTCTCGTGAGTTGCTGAAGTCGGGCCGTCGATTCCGTCCATCGGCGGAAAACGTCCTGATATTCGCGAAGCGCAACTCGAAGTTGCTCTCCCGCAAATCGGTCAACCGCGTCACGTTGGGCGGACTGTGACCGAAGTCGCAACTGGTCACTTTGGCCATGGATGGCGACGAGGTGCTCGCCCAAAGCGCCGAGCGCACCGACCGGAGCCGATACTCCCCCGATGACAACCCGTGAACGACCTTCGCTCGTGACCGAACGAGACACAATGAGTTCGCCGTCTTCGATGACCCCACCGAGTTCGTTGACCGCTGCGGCGACTTCGGAGGAATCGATACGCCAACGACCGTCAACCTGTGCGCGCTCGGCGTCGTGACGCACGACTCCGGAATCGGCGCGTTCGCCGAGCAGAAGCCCCAGAGCGGACACCACCATCGTCTTACCCGCGCCCGTCTCGCCCGTAACAGCGGTGAACCCGGGTGTCAGTCGAAGCACGGCCGACTTGATCACCCCGAGGTCGCGAATCGAAATCTCGTCGATCATGTCGAACTTCCGCGCCACCCCTCGGTGGGCAGAGAAAACTTTTGCACGAGTCGCTGCGAGAACGGCCCCGACTGCGTGTGTGCGAGGCGGACGGGCGTTGCCGAGCGTCGGGCGACGACCCGCGAACCCGGTGCGAGCGTGTGAGTGCGACGACCGTCACACCACAAAACCCCGGACGCGCCGTTGCGATCGAGCAGGTCGACGGTCAGAGTCGCTTCGGGCGTCGTGACGAGCGGGCGCGCGAAGAGCGCGTGTGCCGACAGCGGAACCATGATGAGCGCCTCAACCGTCGGCCACACGACGGGACCGCCAGCCGAGAACGAGTAAGCGGTCGAACCGGTCGGCGTCGACAGCAGCACACCGTCGCACCCGAAGGTGGATATGGGCCGATCGTCCACCGCGATGATGACCTCGATCATGCGCTCGCGCGACATTTTTTCGACACTCGCTTCGTTGAGCGCCCACGTTTCAAAGACTGTCTTGCCGTCCAGTTCAACGGTGACATCAAGAGTGAGTCGCTCGTCGACGGCGTAGTCCTTCGCGATGACACGGGCGACAACGGATTCGAGGTCCTCGACTTCGAGTTCCGCGAGGAAACCGACGTGACCCATGTTGACGCCGAGCAACGGTGCGGATCCGCCGCGCATGATTTCCGCAGCCTTGAGTATCGTTCCATCACCGCCGAGACAGACGACGAGTTCGATGTCCTCGACCGCGATGTCAACACCCAGCTGGCGGAACTCAACATCGCCCGTCGCCTTGAGCGCGGGGAACTGCGTATCCAAACAGACCGCTTCGGCGCCGGCCGCGACCAGTTGGCGAGCAACCGCGACAGCGGCATCAAGCGAAGCCGGACGGCCCGAGTGCGCGATGATGAGGAACGACCGAGTCATGTCCGTCACTCCTTCCACGTCGATGCCGCCAAGTCCCTCCATTGTCGCGCATCCAGCGACATTGTGGAATCGCCGTACACAAGAGCTTCACGATTTCCGTGCTCGCCATCAATCGGCGACGCCATGATTCCCGAGATCGGAAGACCCGATGCGACCAGCGCCTCGCACACCGAAACCAGCGCCGCGTCTCGTTTCACCGTGTCCCTCACCACTCCGGCGACAAGGTTTCCCTTGCCGACCTCGAACTGCGGTTTCACCAACGCGATGTAACGAATCTCGGCGCCTAACGCCGACACGAGGGCCGGAATCACCTGCGTCAACGAGATGAAGCTGACGTCCACGACGACGTCGTGGATCCGCCCCACTCCCCACGACTCGACCTCGTCGCCGGTGAGGTTGCGGGCATTGACGCCTTCACGCACCACGACCCGGTAGTCATCGCGGATTCGGGGATGAATCTGCCCGTGGCCAACGTCCAGTGCGACGACTCGAGACGCACCGCGAGACAGTGCGACCTCGGTGAAGCCGCCGGTCGACGCGCCAATGTCCAGCACGGTCTTGCCCCGATAATCCACACCGAATCGCTCGCACGCAGCCAACAGTTTGACCGCCGACCTCGCAACCCACCGCGTCAGTGCGGTGACATCTATCGTGGAATCGGGATCGACTCGAAAGCCCGCCTTAGTGACGATGCGACCGTCAACCTGCACGTCCCCCGCGTCAATCAATCGAGCCGCACGTGTTCGCGATTCGGCGAGGCCGCGTTCAACAAGAGCGAGGTCAAGCCTCGGGAACTCAGCGGGACTGGTCATCAAGTTGATCGCGCAGGGTGCGCTCGAGTTCGGCAAACGCCGCCGCGCGCTGCTCCAACGGGAGCTCGTTGATGTGCTCCACCGTCAGGCGTTCCTGCTCGTTTTCCATAATCACGAATATATCGCGGGGTCGACGTCAAGACCGTAGATGCGGAGTCCCGAGCGGTAAATCGCGGTCGCTCCGGCGCGCAGAAGATCAATCGAGTTCGACCCTTTCTTCTTCGCACGAACGATGTTCCCGGTCATCGTGACGACGGACTTGCCGACCGTCACGGTCGTCATGTCACCCTTGACGTCGACAGTTGCGTCCGGGTAATCCTGTTCAAGTTCACGCAGGTCGTTAAGAATGTACGTCGGCTGTTGATCCGGCGTCGCCGCCAGCACCTGCTTGGGACCGTCGATTCCCGTAAGCACGAGCGCGCTACGCATCCCCGCGCGGTTCGCACCAAGGATGTCGGTGTCGAGTCGGTCGCCGACAACAAGCGCGTTGTGGGAATCGAAACGTTCCGCGGCATAGTCAAAAATCGCGCGTTCGGGCTTCCCTGCGAACACGGGAAGACGTCCGACAGCGAGATGAACCGCGGACACGAGAGTACCGTTACCCGGCGCGACGCCACGGGCAACCGGAATCGTCCAGTCGGTGTTCGTCGCAACCCACGGAATTCCGGTGTGCAGAGCGAACGACGCCTCGGCGAGGTGAACCCACCCCACGGTCGGCGCGAAACCCTGAATCACCGCGGCGGGGTTGTCGTTCGCTGAATCCGTGACGCGGAATCCGGCGCCGTCAACCTCACTAATGAGCCCTTCCCCGCCGACAACGAGAATTGTTGCGCCTGCGGGAACCAGAGTCGCGAGGATGCGAACCGCGGCCTGCGGGCTGGTCACGACATCACGTGCGTCGAGAGTGAGTCCGAGCTCGCGAAGGTGCTCCGCGACACTCTCCGGCGTGCGTGACGCGTTGTTCGTGATGTACGCGACGCGCGCGGTC
>JBEGTE010000052.1:0-6138 GCA_041179605.1 Actinomycetota bacterium
GTCGCGAAGGCGGACGTGTTCATCCAGAATCTCGCGCCCGGTGCGATCGAGCGATTGGGGCTGGGACCGGACGTCGCAACAACGCTCAACCCGTCCCTGATTTACGTGTCCATCTCGGGCTACGGGCGCGGCGGTGATTATGAACAGAAGAAGGCGTACGACCTGCTGGTGCAGTGCGAGGCTGGTCTTTTGTCTGTCACGGGAACGCCAGACGCGCCTGCCAAGGTCGGCGTCTCGGTCGCGGACATCGCGTCGGGGATGTACGCGTACTCGGGAATCCTGTCGGCCCTCATTCAGCGCGGTCGAACCGGCACGGGGGACGTGCTCGAGATTTCCATGCTCGAGGCCCTTGGTGAATGGATGATGCAGCCGTACCTCTACGCCGAGTACAGCGGAGTGCAGGCGCCGAGGTCCGGCGCACAGCACGCGTCGATCGCACCGTACGGCCCATTTAACACGAGCGACGGAACGGTCTTCTTCGGGATTCAGAACGAACGCGAATGGGTGAAGTTCTGTCAGACCGTCCTCGGTGACGAGTCGGTCGCGACGGACCCGCGATTTGACTCGGGCGCAACTCGGGTTGCGCACCGCGACGAACTTCACGCCCGAATCAACGACGTGCTCGGCGGTCTGTCCAAGGTCGACGTACTCGCGCGCCTTGACGCCGCGGACATCGCCAACGCAGAACTGCGCGACATGCGTTCGTTCTCGGCGCACCCGCAGCTGGCCGAACGAGACCGATGGCGCGAGGTCGGCATCCCGGGTGGGAAAACTGCTCGAAGCCTGATCCCGCCCGTCACCGCGCAGTCTTACACCGCGCGAATGGACGCTGTGCCGTCACTCGGCGAACACACGGTGAGCGTCCTCGCCGAATTCGGAATCACCGAGTAGCCGGCTTACTGGCGAGTGACCTTGCCGCCGATCGAGGCGAGCGGTTGCAGGAAGGCCGGCTTGGCGAGGAACCATGCGCCGACGGTCAGAACGAGTGACAGTGCGAACATCGCGAGGCCAAGCCAACCCTCGGTGTCGGTTCCCGCGTACATGTGGCCGAGGTTGCGCAGAGCGCCCGTCGTCAGTACCAGAGTCACGTGAACGATGATGAACAACACGAAGAACACCATCGTCGGCAGGTGAATCGCGCGAGCGACGGCGAGCGGGTACAACTTGCTGATGGTCGCACGCGGGCCGGGCCAGGCGTTCGACATGCGAATTCCGGAAACGATTGCGAGGGGCGCCGCCACGAACACGATGGTGAAGTAGGCGAGTTGCTGCAACGAGTTGTAGTTAACCCAACCGTTCTCGTGCGGCCAGTCGAGCGACGCGTACTGGACGGCGGCCGAAACCGCGTTAGGGACGACATCCCAGGTCGTCGGCACGAGTCGCATCCACTGTCCGGTCGTGAACAGAAGCACGACGAAAGCGAGTCCGTTGACGACCCAGAGGACGTCGAGAGTCAGGTGCAACCACAGGTCGAGACTGATCTTGCGCGGTTCACCCTTGGTGCGAATCACTCCGCGGTTGGTGCGCGTCCAGTACGCCGCCGGTCGCTGAGTGGTACGCACCAACCAGCCGGTGCGGGCGATGAGCACGATGAAGAACGCGTTGAGGAAGTGCTGGAAGTTGAGCCACCAGGGGAAGCCGACGGGAGCGCCTTCGGGGAGCTCGGTGGTTCCCGGAAACTGGGCGATGAACGCGGAGCCAGCCTCGGTCCCGCGATACCACCGCGCGGCAACTACGGCAACGACGAGCGCGGCGAGCGCGACAACCAGCCACACGACGAGCTTCTTGCGACCCTCGGCGGTGGCGAGGGCACTCATCGGCGGGCCTCGATGGCGGACATAATCTGTGGGACGACGGTAAACACGTCTCCGACGATACCGAAGTCACTGACCGCAAAGATGGCAGCATCGGGATCCTTATTGATGGCAACAATCGTGCCGGCGGTCTGCATCCCCGCGCGGTGCTGGATTGCTCCCGAAATTCCGAGTGCGACGTACAGCTGTGGCGACACGGTCACGCCGGTCTGACCAACCTGCAGTGACGCGTCGACGAAGCCCGAATCGACCGCTGCCCGTGATGCACCGACGGCGGCTCCGAGGGTATCCGCGAGTTGTTCAACGAGAACGAACTTCTCCTCCGACTGCAAGCCTCGGCCACCCGAGACGACTCGCTCGGCGCCGCGAAGGTCGGGACGGGTGGAGTCTGACGTCAAAGTTTCGGTCGAGTCGATGATCGCAGCGCGACTCGTGTCTGTCGACACAGACACGGTCGTCACGGTCGCTTGTTGCGCGGCGGGGCGAATGGCGGGGGCACCCTGACGCACGGTCACGATGGGCAGGCCACCCGTGACCTCAGACTGAGTCGTGTACGCGCCGCCGAAAACGGAGTGGGTTGCAACCAGCGCGTTTTTCCCGGCCGCGACCTCGACCGCGTCGGACAAAACGGTCGTTCCCCGTCGTACCGCAAGTCGGCCGGCGACCTCTCGGCCGTCAACCGAGTTGGGAATCACAACGGCAGCTGCAGAGTGCGCGTCAATCGCCGCGTCGAGTGCGTCAACGGAGGGCGTGACGAGTGCGGTAGCTGCATCCGCCGTCTCGGCAATGACTACTTCGGTCGCGCCGAGTGCGCCGAGTTCGGTGGCAGCCGAGTCGGCCTTGCCGGGTGCTGCGACGATAACGGCGACGGCGGTTCCGACAGCTGCAGCAGCAGCGACCGTCGATGCGGCGCCGGCACCGAGCGCACCAGATTCGGTCAATTCAACAAGAGCGAGAATTTTCGTCATGGCAGAGTCCTAGATCAGTCGGTTGGACGCGAGGAAGTCCACGAGTTGCTCGGCGGCGGTTCCGTCGTCGGTGACGATGGTTCCCGCTGCGCGGGCGGGACGGACAACTGTGGATGTGACGGTCGATGTTCCCGCGGGCAGTGCGGCATCGATGTCGGCGAGGGTGAGGACGGTGACGGGCTTCTTCTTTGCGCCCATGATCCCCTTGAAGGACGGGAAGCGGGCGTCGGGGTTACCCTCGTTCACCGAGATGACCGCGGGAAGGTCTGCGTGAACGTTCTGGCTTCCACCGTCGATGCGTCGGACTCCGCGAACGACGCTGTCGCTGACCTCGATCGAGCCCAGCATTCCGAGGTGCGGCATTCCGAGGTGTTCGGCAATCATCGCGGGGACGACCCCACCGCGACCGTCGGTCGATTCGTTTCCGGCGACGACGAGGTCAGCGCCTTGTGCACGAATCACACCGGCGAGGACGGCGGACGTCTTGCCCGCGTCGGCTCCGGCGAGTAGGTCGTCGCAGATGTGAATCGCGGCGGCACACCCCATCGCGAGCGCCTTCTTGAGGGATTCGCTTACGTCGCCGGGGGCCATGGTGACCACGACGACCTCGGCTCCCTTGTTGTCTTCTGCTGCGGTGAGGGCGGCCTCGAGTGCACGCTCGTTGATTTCATCGATCACGGGGGCGCTGGAATCCCGGTCAACCCACCCGGTGGTCAGATCAAGCTTGCGGTCTCCCCAAGTGTCGGGTACCTGCTTCATCAGGACGACGATTTTCACGATCAATTTCCTCTCATCGGCTCGCAAAATATATTATATACAAATCGCGCCGAATCGCTAGATGATCGCCCCAGCCTTTTTGCTAGGACTGATTGGCGATACGCGCATCGATGTGGCTGGCGAGTTGCTCGCCCGCGTGACGAACGTGCTCGATCATCTCGGTTCGTGCGGTGTCGGCGTCGCCCCGACGAATCGCTTCGAGAAGTGTCGAGTGGTCGTGAACGGTCGTCTCGGGCCACCCAGAAATGGACGCGTAAAAACGACGCGGCGCGTAACGCGACACAAGTCGGATGACCTGCGCGAGTCGCGGTGCCGATGCAGCGAGATTGATTTCGCGGTGGAACTGGTGGTTGAGTTCTTCAAGCGCAGCGAGATCGCCTCGACCGGCGGCGTCAATCAGTTCGCGATGGATTCGATCCAACGCCTCGACGGTGGCGGGCTCTGCGTTGGACGCTGCGCGCGCGGCCAACTCGCCAGCGACCATCGATTGGACCAGAAACATGTCACGAATGTCATTACCGTCAAGCTTGGCGACAGTGAATCCGCGGCGAGGGGCAAGGTCGAGGAAGCCTTCAGCGCGAAGAGCCTGGAGTGCTTCACGGGCCGGGGTGGTCGAAATACCGAGTTCATCGGCGACCGTTTCGGGGCGCACCGGTGCACCGGCAGCGAGAGTTCCCGAGGTGATCTGGTCGCGAAGATACGCGGCCGCAACATCACCGAGCTGCAGGCGAACGGAACGAAGGTTGGCGTTCATGACGTGCGAAGCTCCTCGAATCGGGGCGCATCACTCGGCCGAGCGTGCATCATACATAATATGCGGATACCCGCTCGGGGGCGAGGAATCGGGCTCTTGCCGGCGTCACACCGCGTCACATATATTATGTATTTATGAGTACTCATCTGAGCGACGACGAGCAGATGCTCGTTGACACCGTCCGCGCCTTCATCGACCGTGACGTCAAACCGACCGTCAACGAAGTCGAGCACGCGAACGAATACCCCGAAGCGTGGATCGACGCGATGAAGGAGATGGGAATCTTCGGACTCGCCGTCCCCGAGGAGTACGACGGACTCCCCGTGTCGATGCCTGCGTACATCCGCGTGACCGAAGAACTTGCGCGCGGCTGGATGAGCCTTGCCGGCGCGATGGGCGGTCACACCGTCGTCGCGAAGTTGCTCACGATGTTCGGAACCGAGGAGCAGAAGCAGAAGTACCTTCCGCTCATGGCCACCGGCGAACTTCGCGCAACCATGGCGCTAACGGAACCCAACGGCGGCAGCGACCTCCAGGCCATCACCACGACCGCCAAGGCTGACGGCGACGACCTCGTCATCAACGGGTCGAAGACGTGGATTTCGAACGTTCGCCGCAGCGGGCTCGTCGCAGTACTCGTCAAGACGGACCCGGCCGCCGAACCGCGTCACACCGGGATGTCGATTGTCCTGGTCGAACCGGGCGACGGATTCAGCATCTCGCGCGACCTGCCCAAGATGGGCTACAAGGGCGTTGAGTCGTGCGAGATCTCGTTCGACAACTACCGCACCCCCGCCGCACAGATTCTCGGTGGTGAACCGGGCAAGGGATTCGCGCAGTTCATGAAGGGACTCGAGGTCGGCCGCATTCAGGTTGCGGCGCGCTCGCTCGGGGTTGCCACCGCGGCTCTCGAAGACTCGCTGCAATACGCGCAGGAACGTGAAACGTTCGGCAAGCCGATCTGGAAGCACCAGTCGGTCGGCAACTACCTCGCCGACATGGCGACGAAGTTGACCGCCGCCCGGCAGCTCACGCTGTTCGCCGGCGAGAAGTACGAAAGCGGAGAGCGTTGCGACATGGAGGCCGGAATGGCGAAACTGTTCGCGTCCGAGGTCGCACAGGAAATCGCCCTCAACGCAATCCGCATCCACGGTGGCTACGGCTACTCGACCGAGTACAACGTCGAACGCTACTACCGTGATGCTCCGCTCATGATCGTGGGCGAAGGCACCAACGAAATCCAGAAAAACGTCATCGCCGCGCAGCTCGTTGCGCGTGGCGGACTCTAACCACCACCATCGCAAAGGAACACAATGTCGTATTTCGAGCCCGATGCTGACCTGTTGGCCGCATCCGACAAGGCACTCGCGAGCATCAACGTCGGACGCCTTCTGCCTGCCGCGAAGACGTTTGACGTCCACGACCCGGCGACCGAGCAGGTTATTGCAAGCCTGCCCGACCACACCCCCGACGATGCCTTGGTGGCACTAGCGAAAGCCGACAAGGCCGGCAAGGAATGGGCGAAGACGAGCCCGCGCAAGCGCTCGGACGTTCTGCACGCGGTGTACGCCAAGCTCATCGAGAACAAGGACACCCTCGCGTACGTAATCTCGCGTGAGATGGGCAAGCCGCTCGCGGAGGGCTACGCCGAGGTTCAGTATTCGGCGGACTACGTTCGCTGGTTCGCCGAGGAAGCGCTGCGTGCACAGGGTCTCTACCGCGACTCGCCCGCTGGCGACGCGACCATCCTGGTTCGCCGTGGACCGGTCGGAAACGCGGTCCTCATTGCGCCGTGGAACTTCCCGATGGCGATGGCGACCCGCAA
>JBEGTE010000053.1:0-5972 GCA_041179605.1 Actinomycetota bacterium
GAAGGTCGCGTCGAAGGAAGCTGGCAAGTCGGGCTCCGCGGTTGCGAAGCGTGCGACCGCTGCCGCCAAGACCGTGAAGGGCGCTGTTGCTGCGGCAACTGTGTCGAAGAACTCGACCGTGGCGGAACTGCGTGCAGCAGCAAAAGCCAACGGAATCGCCGGTTACTCGTCGATGACGAAACCGCAGCTTCTGGCGACACTCAAGATCAAATAGTTGACCATTTTCTCAAGCGCCGGACCTTCGGGTTCGGCGCTTGTTTGTTAGTACTCGGTTTCGTCGAACTCATCGGGGTCGTTGATCGTCGCGATGATGGCAACGAGCGAGATCAGCCATGATGCCCACAAGAGGATTAGCTTCCAGTCGCGTTTGCCCGTGATGGTTTGCCTGAGAAGCCCGAACCCGGAAAAGACCGCACTGAGGAACGTCCCGTTCATCAGGAATCGTTTCATTGTGCACCTCCTTTCTTGACTCTACCCGACCCGCCTGGACCGTTTTCTCATAGGAAACGTACAGGGTTGATAAAGGTTATTGTCAGGACGACGCCGCTCAATGGACTTGTGCGAAAGGAGAACAACGTGAAGCGCACACCAATCATCCTCTCTTCGGTCGGAGTCCTTGCGGCGGTCACAGCCTTCGGATTCGTCCTCGGATCGAACGGATTATTTACGACCCCAACGTCACCATTCACGACGCAGTCGGCCTTCCCGACGGATTCGTCACAAGCGCAAGAGCCCGTTGACGGCAGCGCCGCAGACCCAACCGAGACGGCCGAGATTAATGAGATGCTCACGTACCTCATCGAAGAAGAGAAACTCGCCCACGATGTGTACATCGCGCTCAATGACATCTGGGACGCGCGGGTGTTCGCCAACATTTCGCGAAGCGAGTCCACGCATCAGGACCAGGTCGAGATGCTGTTGGCGGAATACTCGATCACGGACCCACGATCGAGCGAGCCTGGTGTGTTCGTCAACGATGAACTTCAAGACTTGTACGACACGCTGATTGCTCAAGGTTCTGAATCCCGCACCGCCGCGATGGAGGTGGGAGTCCTCATCGAGAAAACGGACATCACGGACCTGACGGATGCGATGGCAGCGATTGACGATCCGGTAATCGACGCGACACTACAGAAGTTGCTCGACGCTTCCTACAACCACCTGGACGCCTTCACGCGCCAGATCTAAGTGCGGTCATTCCGAAAGGGTGGCGTCGGGTTCCGGCGCCACCCTTTTATAGACTGAGGGAATGAGCGAAATCGACCGTAAACCGCGTTCGCGCGTTGTGACCGACGGAATCGAAGCGACGACGTCGCGCGGAATGCTCCGCGCCGTTGGGATGGGGGATGCTGACTGGGACAAGCCCCAGATTGGTGTCGCCAGCTCGTGGAACGAGATCACTCCGTGCAACCTGTCACTCGGTCGCCTCGCACAGGCCGCCAAGGAAGGCGTTCACGCTGGTGGCGGTTATCCGCTTCAGTTCGGAACCATCTCGGTTTCGGACGGAATTTCGATGGGCCACGAAGGCATGCACTTCTCGCTTGTGTCGCGTGAAGTCGTCGCGGACTCGGTGGAAACCGTCGTCCAGGCGGAACGACTCGACGGAACCGTCCTTCTTGCAGGTTGCGACAAGTCCATCCCCGGAATGCTCATGGCCGCCGCTCGACTCGACCTCGCGAGCGTCTTCCTGTATGCAGGTTCGATTGCGCCTGGTTGGGTGAAGTTGTCGGACGGAACCGAAAAAGACATCACCATCATTGACTCGTTCGAGGCAGTCGGCGCGGTGAAGGCCGGCAAGATGAGCCCCGAGGACGCCCACCGAATCGAATGTGCGTTTGCACCGGGTGAGGGCGCATGCGGTGGCATGTACACCGCAAACACGATGGCATCTGTTGCTGAGTCGCTCGGTATGAGCCTTCCTGGATCGGCATCGCCGGCGTCCTACGACCGTCGCCGCGACTATTTCGCGCACCGATCGGGCGAAGCCGTTGTCGGCATGCTTGACCGCGGTCACACCGCTCGCGACATCCTGACGCGCGAAGCGTTCGAGAACGCGATTGCCGTCGCGATGGCGCTTGGAGGCTCGACCAACGTTGTCCTCCACTTGCTCGCCATCGCGAACGAAGCCGAGGTTCCACTGACCCTCGACGACTTCAACCGCATCGGTGAAAAGGTCCCGCACCTCGGCGACCTCAAGCCGTTCGGCAAGTACGTCATGAACGACGTCGACCGTCACGGGGGACTTCCCGTTCTCCTCAAGGCGCTTCTCGACGAGGGCATCCTGCACGGCGACGCGATGACTGTCACCGGTAAGACGATGGCCGAGAACCTCGCGGCGATGGACATCGACCCCCTCGACGGCGAAGTTCTGCGCACGATGGACAACCCGATCCACAAGACCGGTGGACTCACGATTCTCAAGGGTTCGCTCGCACCGGAAGGTGCGGTCGTCAAGACCGCCGGCTTCGACGCAGCGACGTTCGAAGGACCGGCTCGCGTTTTCGAGCGCGAACGTGCCGCGATGGACGCACTCACCAACGGTGAAATCGCCGCCGGCGATGTCGTCGTCATCCGTTACGAAGGCCCCAAGGGTGGCCCCGGAATGCGCGAAATGCTCGCGATTACCGCCGCCATCAAGGGTGCGGGCTTGGGTAAGGATGTGCTACTTTTGACGGACGGTCGATTCTCAGGCGGCACAACCGGACTGTGCATCGGCCATATAGCTCCCGAAGCAGTGGACGCAGGTCCAATTGCATTCGTGCGCGATGGTGATCTCATACGGGTCGATATCGCTGCTCGGAGCATCGACTTACTCGTCGATGAATCCGAGTTGGAGGCGCGCCGCACCGGCTGGTCGCCCCTTCCCCCGCGTTATACCCGTGGTGTTCTTGCGAAGTACTCGAAGCTTGTGAAATCGGCCGCCCAGGGCGCCGTCACCGGCTAAACGCCACCGTCGTTTGAGGAGATAAACATGGTCGAGCAGACCGCCCCGAAGGATGCCCCCATCCTCACGGGTAGTGGCGCCATCTTGAAGTCGCTGGAAATCCTTGGAATCAAGGACGTTTTCGGTCTTCCCGGTGGCGCAATCATGCCGTTCTATGACGAGTTGATGTCGCAGACCGCGATTCGTCACATTCTTGTCCGCCACGAGCAGGGTGCTGGCCACGCCGCCGAGGGGTACGCTCTCGCCGCGGGTACCGTCGGTGTCTGTATCGCCACGTCGGGACCCGGTGCGACGAACCTCGTCACCGCCATCGCCGATGCGCACATGGACTCGATTCCGCTGATTGCCATTACCGGTCAGGTGTTCTCGACTCTTATGGGAACGGATGCCTTCCAAGAGGTCGACATCGTGGGAATCACGATGCCGATCACCAAGCACTCGTTCCTCGTCACCAAGCCCGAAGACATCCCCGAGGTCATGGCGGCGGCGTATCAGATCGCGACCGAAGGACGTCCGGGACCTGTTCTTATCGACGTCACCAAGGATGCACAAATTGCCAGCGCGCCGTTCGTGTGGCCCGGTCGAGTCGAACTCCCCGGTTTCAAGCCTGTACAAAAGGCGCACGGTAAGCAGGTTCAGGCCGCCGCACAGATGATCGCCGAATCCGAACGCCCCGTTTTCTATGTCGGTGGTGGAACGGTTCGCGCCAAGGCACAACTCGAACTCAAGGCGTTCGTCGAAGCCGTCGGCGCGCCCGTCATCACCACCCTGACCGCTCGCGGCGTTTTCCCCGACAGCCACAAGCAGAACCTCGGGATGCCGGGCATGCACGGAACTGTTCCCGCGGTTCTGTCCTTGCAAGAGAGCGACCTACTCATCGTTCTCGGCGCCCGTTTCGACGACCGGGTAACCGGCAAGGTCAGCGAGTTCGCGCCCGGCGCCAAGGTCATTCACATTGACATCGACCCCGCTGAAATCGGCAAGATTCGCGAAGCCGATGTCCCGATTGTCGGCGACGTCCGCGACGTACTCCTCGACCTCATCCCCGAGTGGAAGGCGGTCGCCAAGTCTGCGAAGTCGCTCGACCCGTGGTGGGCAAGGCTCAACACGTTGCGCGAAGACTTCCCGCTCGGATACGTCGACCTCGACGACGGACTCCTCGCTCCGCAAGGGATCATCAAGACCATCGGCGAGATGTCGGGACCCGAGGCGATCTACGCCGCGGGAGTCGGACAGCACCAGATGTGGTCGGCGCAGTTCATTGGCTACGAACGACCGGGCGCGTGGCTCAACTCCGGCGGGGCAGGAACCATGGGCTTCTCGGTTCCCGCAGCGATGGGGGCCAAGGTCGCTCAGCCGCACCGAACCGTGTGGGCAATCGACGGTGATGGATGTTTCCAGATGACCAACCAGGAACTCGCGACCTGTGTCATCAACGACATCCCGATCAAGGTCGCCATCATCAACAACTCGTCGCTGGGAATGGTTCGACAGTGGCAGACGCTGTTCTACGAAGGACGTCACTCGTTCACCGACCTTCAGCCACTTCCCGGTCCCGAGTTCGTCCCCGACTTCGTCAAACTCGCCGAAGCGTATGGCTGCCTCGGCATCCGCGTTCGCACGGAAGAGGAAGTCAAGCCTGCAATCGAGCTGGCGCTCAAGACGAACGACCGTCCCGTCGTCATCGACTTCATCGTGTCGCGCGAAGCGATGGTGTGGCCGATGGTTCCGCAGGGCGTTGGCAACTCGAACGTCCAGTACGCCCGCGACCACGCACCGAGCTGGGGAGACGAGTAATCATGAGCCAACACGTACTCTCACTCCTCGTCGAGGACAAGCCGGGTCTGCTGACTCGCGTCGCCGGACTGTTCGCGCGTCGCGGATACAACATCCACTCGCTCGCGGTGGGAACCACCGAAGTAGAGGGGCTGTCGCGCATCACGCTCGTCGTTGATGTCGAAGGCGCGCCTCTCGAGCAGGTCACCAAACAACTCAACAAGCTCATCAACGTGCTCAAGATCGTTGAACTCGAACCCGAACAGAGCGTCCAGCGCGAGCACATGCTCGTCAAGGTGCGCATCGACGCGGGCACCCGCAGCCAGATCTTGGAAGCGGTCAACCTCTTCCGCGCACGCGTAGTTGACGTCGCGCCGGATTCTCTCGTCATCGAGGTGACGGGGGACACTCAGAAGATCGAGGCGCTGCTGCGCGTACTCGAACCCTTCGGAATCAAGGAAATCGCACAGAGTGGTTTGCTGGCGATGGGTCGCGGTTCGAAGTCCATCTCGGAACGCATCTTCAAGAACTAATAAACTTGGGCGGGTGATTTCCGCCGGAGAACTCACACAACAAGGAGAAAACACATGACTGAAATCGTGTACGACGGCGACGCCGACCTCTCGATTATCCAGAGCAAGAAGGTTGCCGTCATCGGCTACGGTTCGCAGGGTCACGCGCACGCGCAGAACCTCCGCGACTCGGGCGTCGAGGTCGTTGTCGGTCTCAAGCCCGACTCGAAGTCGGTTGCCAAGGCGGAAGAAGCGGGCTTCAAGGTCCTCCCCACCGCCGACGCCGCTGCATGGGCTGACGTCATCGTCATCCTCGCACCCGACCAGAGCCAGCGTCACCTGTACGCGGCGGACATCGCTCCGAACCTCGCACCGGGCAAGGCCCTCATCTTCGGACACGGCTTCAACATCCGTTTCGGTTACATCGAGGCACCCGAGGGTGTCGATGTTGCTCTCGTCGCCCCCAAGGGACCGGGGCACACCGTTCGCCGCGAATACCAGGCCGGCCGAGGTGTACCCGTCATCGTCGCCGTCGAGGTTGACGCGACCGGTGCCGCGTGGGATCTCGCGTGGTCGTACGCCAAGGGACTCGGCGGTCTTCGTGCCGGTGGAATCCGCACCACCTTCACCGAAGAGACCGAAACCGACCTCTTCGGAGAGCAGGCCGTTCTCTGTGGTGGCACCTCGCAGCTCGTTCAGTACGGCTTTGAAGTCCTCACCGAAGCCGGCTACCAGCCCGA
>JBEGTE010000054.1:0-5921 GCA_041179605.1 Actinomycetota bacterium
GGATCGATCGCCTACAAAGAGGCTGCTCGTAAGGCAAACCCCGTACTTCTCGAGCCGCTCATGGCGGTCGAGGTGCGTACCCCGGAAGAGTACATGGGCGACGTTATCGGCGACCTGAACTCTCGCCGTGGACAGATTCAGAGCATGGAAGACGCGACTGGTGTCAAGGTCGTCCGTGCCCTGGTTCCGCTCTCGGAAATGTTCGGATACGTCGGTGATCTGCGGTCGAAGACCTCGGGTCGCGCGGTGTACTCGATGACGTTCGAGACGTACGCGGAGGTCCCGAAGGCTGTGTCCGACGAGATCGTCCAGAAGAGCAAGGGCGACTGAGCTCCTCGCGTGACGACACCCGTCGAGACGCGATAAACTAAAACTTCATATCCCCCGATATATCAATCCTTTTGTTCGGAAAGTCCGAACAAAAACCGAACGTCCTAGGAGGACACTGTGGCTAAGGCCAAGTTTGAGCGCAACAAGCCTCACGTAAACATCGGAACGATCGGTCACGTCGACCACGGCAAGACCACTCTGACCGCTGCAATCTCGAAGGTTCTCGCTGAGAAGTACCCTTCGGCTGTCAACGTTGTTCGCGACTTCTCGTCGATCGACTCGGCACCGGAAGAGCGCCAGCGCGGTATCACCATCAACATCTCGCACGTCGAGTACGAGACCCCCAAGCGTCACTACGCACACGTTGACGCTCCCGGCCACGCCGACTACATCAAGAACATGATCACCGGTGCTGCTCAGATGGACGGCGCAATCCTCGTGGTTGCCGCTACCGACGGCCCGATGGCTCAGACCCGCGAGCACGTTCTTCTCGCGAAGCAGGTTGGTGTTCCTTACCTCCTCGTCGCACTGAACAAGTCGGACATGGTCGACGACGAGGAAATCCTCGAACTCGTCGAGGTTGAGGTTCGCGAGCTCCTCTCGAGCCAGGGCTTCGATGGCGACAACGCTCCCGTCGTTCGCGTTTCGGGCCTCAAGGCTCTCGAAGGCGACGCCAAGTGGACCGAGTCGATCGTTGAGCTCATGGACGCTGTTGACTCGTCGATCCCGGACCCGGTTCGCGACAAGGACAAGCCGTTCCTCATGCCGATCGAAGACGTGTTCACCATCACCGGTCGTGGAACGGTTGTTACCGGCCGCGCCGAGCGTGGAACCCTCGCGATCAACTCCGAAGTTGAGATCGTCGGAATCCGTCCGACCCAGAAGACGACTGTTACCGGAATCGAAATGTTCCACAAGCAGCTCGACGAAGCATGGGCAGGCGAGAACTGTGGTCTCCTCCTCCGTGGAACCAAGCGTGAAGACGTTGAGCGTGGCCAGGTTGTTGTCAAGCCCGGCTCGATCACCCCTCACACCGAGTTCGATGGCACCGCCTACATCCTCTCGAAGGAAGAAGGTGGACGTCACAACCCGTTCTTCACCAACTACCGCCCGCAGTTCTACTTCCGTACCACGGACGTAACCGGAGTCATCGAGCTCCCTGCAGGAACCGAAATGGTCATGCCCGGTGACACCACCGACATGGCTGTCACCCTCATCCAGCCCATCGCTATGGAAGAGGGCCTCGGCTTCGCTATCCGTGAAGGTGGCCGCACCGTCGGCGCCGGCACGGTGACCAAGGTCAAGAAGTAGTCTTCGACTACTAGAGTGGGGCTCAGCCGAAAGGCTGGGCCCCACTTGCTTGTTTCTGCGAAAGTTGTCATGGCTAAATTCGGTGTGAATTCCCTCCGCGAATTGTTGCCGTCAGCACGGGATTACAGTGATGTGCGACGAACCTGGCGAGCGGACATCCTTGCGGGAGTCACCGTGGGAGTCGTTGCGCTTCCGCTTGCGCTGGCCTTTGGAGTGTCGAGCGGAGTTGGCGCCGAGGCGGGGCTCATCACCGCGGTCGTCGCCGGCATTGTCGGAGCAATTTTCGGGGGGTCGCCCGTTCAAGTTTCCGGACCGACCGGTGCGATGGTCGTCGTGTTGCTTCCGCTGGTGGCGCAACACGGATCGGGCTCGGTCGTCGTTGTCACCGTCGCGGCAGGTGTCGTATTGCTTGTTGCCTCGGTCCTCAAGTTCGGTCGACTCATTGGGTTCATCCCGTGGCCCGTCATCGAGGGGTTCACCGCGGGAATCGGCGTCATCATTTTTCTGCAGCAACTGCCAGCGGCTATCGCGGTCACAGCGAGCACCAACACAAACACGCTGTTCGCGACGGTGGATGTTGTCGGTCGCTGGGCGTCGGGCGGCGATGCTCTGCAGAGTCTGCTCGTCGTCGGCGTGGTCGTGGTCGTCATGATGGGACTCCCGCGACTGACCACAACGATTCCCGCTAGCATCGTCGCGATCGTCATTGCCACGGCGCTGGCTATGTGGGGGAACTTCACAACTGCCACAATCGGCACTCTGCCCAACTCGTTACCGTCACCCGAGTTTCCCGCGATGGACGCGAATGTGCTCATGGCGCTTGCCCCGTCTGTGCTTGCCGTTGCAGCCCTCGCGGCCATCGAGTCGCTGTTGTCGGCGCGAGTCGCATCGACGCTATCGGGGAACACTGCATACCAGCCCGACCGTGAACTGTTCGGTCAAGGGTTGGCGTCGGTGATCGCGGGGCTTTTTGGGGGAATGCCCGCAACAGGTGCCATCGCTCGAACCGCGGTGAACGTCAAGTCGGGTGCGCGGACGAGACTCGCATCAATCACGCACGGCATTGTGCTGCTCGCCGTCATCTATTGGGGCACAACCCTGGTGGCGGACATTCCCGTCGCGGCTCTCGCGGGCGTCTTGATGGTGACGGCGATACGCATGATCCCCGTTCGGGCAGCCAACGATATTTTTCGATCCACCCGTTCCGACGCAATCGTCTTCATCGCAACCGCCGTGGTCACCATCTCTTTCGACCTCATCGAAGCCGTCGCAATCGGAATTCTCGCAACGGCGTTCTTCGCATTGCGAAGCATGGTGGCATCGTCGGGAATCCACCGCGAAGAAATTCCCGCACCACACACCGAATTAGACCAGCACGTCGCACTGTTTCGACTGGACGGAGCGCTGTTCTTCGGCGCCGCCGAATCGATGTTGTCACGGCTGTCCACCATCGACAACGTACGCGTCGTTGTTCTGCGAATGGCCGGGCTACAGTTCCTCGACGCTACCGGAGCGCACGTACTCGTCGACATCAGCACCGCGCTGGAAAACCGTGGCATTCACGTCATTCTCAAGGGAATCCGACTCGAACATCGCGGACTCATCACTCGAATGGGACTGCCGGATTCGGTTGACATCGTCGAAACACTTGACGAAGCCCTGGCACTCGCAAGGGCAAAGGTCTGACGTGAAATGCAGCTCGCTTCCACGACACGCCCGAGTTGCACAAATGCACGGGCTGTGAGAGAGTAGTGAGGTTGTATACGCACCGCTATGTCGTGGTGCTCACTGCACGGAAGTGAATAGGGCTCTGACCCTAGGCCGCCGGCAGACAACACGGCTTACTGCTCACGGGTTTACTCGTGTGCCAGTCGGGCTCGTTGATAGAAGAACAGTGGTGCGCAAGCACAAAGTCTCACGGACACACAGTCCGGGAATAACCCAAAGGATGGATCATGGCGGGACAGAAAATCCGCATTCGGCTGAAGTCGTACGACCACGCCGGACTTGACGCCTCGGCACGCAAGATCGTTGACACCGTTACCCGTGCGGGTGCGACGGTGGTTGGCCCCGTGCCGCTTCCCACGGAGAAGGATGTCATTGCTGTCATCCGCTCCCCCCACAAGTACAAGGACAGCCGCGAGCACTTTGAGAAGCGTACCCACAAGCGTCTCATCGACATCATCGACCCGACTCCGAAGGCAGTCGACTCGCTGATGCGTCTCGACCTGCCCGAAGACGTTTCCATCGAAATCAAGCTCTAAGGACATCCGAATGACGAAGGTGAAGAACACCAAGGGTCTCTTGGGCGTCAAGCTCGGTATGACCCAGGCATGGGACGCGAACAACAAGTTTGTTCCCGTCACCGTTGTTGCCGTTAGCCCCAACGTGGTCACGCAGATCCGTACCGTTGAGGTCGACGGTTACGAGGCCGTGCAGGTCGCCGCAGGCGCCATTGACCCCCGCAAGGTAACCAAGCCCCTCGCAGGCCACTTCGAGAAGGCGGGCGTTACCCCTCGCCGTCACGTGACGGAGATCCGTACCGCTGACGCCGCTAACTACACCGTTGGTCAGGAACTGACCGCCGAACTTTTCGAAGCCGGAGACGCCATTGACGTCGTCGGCACCTCGAAGGGTAAGGGTTTCGCCGGTGTTATGAAGCGCCACAACTTCAAGGGTGTTTCCGCTTCGCACGGTGCACACCGCAACCACCGCAAGCCCGGTTCGATCGGTGCTTCGTCGACCCCGTCGCGCGTCTTCAAGGGCATGCGCATGGCCGGTCGCATGGGTGGCGACCGAGTTACCGTTCTCAACCTCTCGGTTCACGCCGTTGACGCCGAGCGCGGTCTCCTCCTCATCAAGGGCGCGGTCCCCGGTGCTGCCGGTCGCCTCGTCTTCGTTCGCAACGCAGTGAAGGGAGCCTAAAGACCATGTCGCAGGTATCCATCGTTGACGCAGCTGGCAAGAAGACCGGTGCTGTTGACCTTCCCGCTTCGGTTTTCGGAGTAGAAGCCAACGTCCACCTCATTCACCAGGTCGTCGTCGCCCAGCTTGCTGCCGCTCGTCAGGGCACGCACAAGACCAAGAACCGCGGAGAAGTCTCCGGTGCTGGTCGCAAGCCGTTCAAGCAGAAGGGAACCGGTCGTTCGCGTCAGGGTTCCGTTCGCGCCCCCGAGCACCGTGGTGGTGGAGTCGTTCACGGCCCGACCCCGCGTGACTACTCGCAGCGCACCCCCAAGAAGATGATCGCAGCAGCGCTCAACGGTGCTCTTTCGGACCGCGCTCGCGGAGGACGTGTTCACGTTATCTCGGCGTTCGCTGGACTCGAAGCCCCGTCGACCAAGGTTGCCGCGAAGCTCCTCGCCGAACTGACCACGGGACCCCGCGTCCTCGTCGTCGTCGAGCGTGACGAGAACGTCGCAATCAAGAGCGTCCGCAACGTGATCGGTGTTCACACCATCACCGTCGGTCAGCTCAACGCGTACGACGTTCTTCACGCAGACGACATCGTCTTCACGCAGGCAGCGTACGAAGCTCTCGTTGCCGCCAAGACCACGAAAGAGGTGTCCGCATGAGCGTCCTCGCAGCAGCCCAGAACAAGGACCCGCGTGACATCATCGTCTCGCCGGTCGTGAGCGAGAAGTCCTACGGACTCATCGACGAGGGCAAGTACACCTTCATCGTTGCTCCCGATGCAAACAAGACCGAGATCAAGCTCGCTATCGAGAAGATCTTCAACGTCAAGGTTGCTTCGGTGAACACCCTCAACCGCCAGGGTAAGACCCGTCGCACCAAGTTCGGCATGGGCAAGCGCAAGGACACCAAGCGCGCCATTGTCACGCTGACGTCGGGCACCATCGACATCTTCACGGCTGTCGGATAGGGAATAGGACAGAAGAACAATGGCTATTCGTAAGTACAAGCCCACTACCCCCGGCCGTCGCGGCTCGTCGGTAGCTGACTTCGCTGAGATCACTCGATCGACGCCGGAGAAGTCGCTCCTCCGTCCGCTTCCCAAGACCGGTGGTCGCAACAACGCTGGTCGTATCACGACCCGTCACATCGGTGGAGGCCACAAGCGCCAGTACCGTGTCATCGACTTCCGTCGCAACGACAAGGACGGCGTGAACGCCAAGGTCGCTCACATCGAGTACGACCCCAACCGCACCGCGCGTATTGCCCTTCTCCACTACGTGGATGGAACCAAGCGTTACATCATCGCGCCGAACAAGCTCAACCAGGGTGACATCGTTGAATCGGGTCCCTCGGCTGACATCAAG